>JAESSR010000068.1 GCA_016764015.1 Phycisphaerales bacterium | reverse complement strand
TGGTTCTCAGTGGGCGTCGGTGTGCTGACGAAATTTATAGCGTTTGGAACTTTATCGATCAACATGATCTGACTGATCGCGTTGAGTTCCTCCCCTACTACGAGCGATGCGAATCATTCCCGGTGAAGAAGATCGATTGCGATTTGTGGATTCCTCGAAGCACACCCGCATTGTTGATTACGCCAGAATATCTGCTGAGCCGACTAGAGAATAAAGAGGATACGAATCGCAAATATGCGATGTTCTTTACATCTTTTCACCCATACAAGCAAGAGGGCAACTCCACGCTGATGCGCTTGTGGCTTGACCATATGAAACGGGCAGGATACATCACGCACCTTGTCTATTACGGGTATGACCTGGGCGAGGTAAGCGGAGACATGCGCCGGATGGCGCTCCATGAGTTTGATCTCTACAAAGAAATCCAGGTCAAATCTAAGCTGACTGGCTCCAACTACAACGGGCTCAATCTGCATGTTGATGATTGGTGTGGGATTGAAGCAATGGAGGCTGTGGATCAGCTTGCTCGTGAGTATGAGTATGACATCGCGATCACGAACTATTCGTTTATGAGCGCGATCTTCGATCGGCTCAGTGAGTACACACAGAAGATTCTGCTCACACACGACAGCTTTGTCGATCGCAATCGGCGAATGCTCGAGCAAGGGTATCCTGAATCTGGATGGATGAGCATCGATAAGCGTGGCGAGAAAATTGCTTGTGATCGCTCCGATGTGATCGTGGCCATGCAGGAACACGAAGCCGACGGCTTTCGTGAGCTGGGAGACCCGTCGAGGGTTCGAGTCATCGCCCCCATATTCGAGAAGCAAGATATTCCCCAGGCAGAGCCAACTGAGAAGCTGAGGATCGGGTACTTCGGATCGAGCAACTGGGTCAATGAGCAGAACCTTGGGGAGTATCTCAAGCTCTGGGCGCAAGACTCTGAGCTTATGGAGCACTCTGAGATACATATCGCTGGCGGCGTATGCAAGACGCTCAAGGACTTTGTGCCTGCGTCGGTCTTGAACAAAGTGAACGCGAAGATGGTTGGGCGTGTCGACAAGCCAGGCGATTTCTTTGCGACCTGCGATATCATCATCAACCCCGAACGCGGCGGCACAGGGATCAAGATTAAAACCCTCGAAGCACTCGCCCATCGCATGCCGATCCTGACAACCTGCGGCGGATCAGTCGGGATCGATTCGACGATTCCGTATCACCAGGCTGAGAACTTTAAAGCACTCGTAAATCTCACAAAGCAGATCATGAATCAACGCGGAGATATCGAGCAACTTCGTGAAGAGTGCGCATCTATCTACGACTCTTATCTATCGCTTCAGACCCAGCGGATGAACGATCTACTTGGCGCACCGATCGCAGAAGAAATAGTGCCTGAGGCAGCGACACCGCTTGTTGAGAGCAAGCCAAAGCGGAGTTCCAAGAGGAAGCTGCAGGTTTCTGATTATGTGCGTGAGCACGGGTCTGAGTATCACTTTGAAGAGTTTGAGCGGTTTACCGATCGGGTTGATATTCGAGGCAAACGAATACTTGAAATCGGGAGTGATTTCCACCTTGCATCGGCTCGATTGTTTATGAGCAACGGTGCGCATTCCGTTATCGCTACGAATATTGGCGACTGGAAAAGCGATGAGCCCTTGCCCAATGGCGTGGAGTTCAAGGTATGCGATGCTTCGGATGCTGATCTCGAAGAGAACAGCTTCGATATTATTTATGGCATCGCGATCATTGAGCATATTCCTGATTTCCAGAAACTTTGCAACTCGCTCAAACGATTCCTCAAGCCCGATGGTGTTGTTTACTTCCAGGGTTGTCCATTATGGGCCGGCACACTTGGACATCATGTGTGGTACTCCTCGCAGAGTGCGATTAACGAGATCGACCCTGCAAACTCAGGAGTAAAAACTCCGCCAGCAGAATATAGCTTCACCGGCAACAACCCGATCCCTGATTGGGCACACTTGGCGATGAGTCCCGATGAACTCATCGAGTTGCTCATCGCCGATGGAATCCCAGAAGATGATGCCAAGGGCATGGTGAGCTATGTTCACGACCTTGATGGCACGATGGTCGGATCATGCTCGAACTTCTGCTCAGCGAGCGAAGTGCTCGATGTCATGGAGAGCGTGTTCGATGTCGAGGTTGACCGGATCATCAGCAAGAATAAGCCCAATGAGTTCTTTGCTATAGCTCGAGAAAAATACTCTGAGGAAGATCTACGGACACTCGGTTTGCGTGTATGGATGACGCATCAGGGTGCTGTGAGTTTGAACTCGTCACAGAATTACACGCCGAAGGTTTCGATTATTATCCCGTTCTATGGCGTTGAAAACTTCATCGAGGATTGCATCAAGAGCGTGCTCAAGCAGGATTATCCAAATCTTGAAATCATCTTTGTCGATGACCAGTCCCCTGATGACTCTCGCAAGTTTGTTGAAAAGTATGCTCCCAAAGATGATCGCATCAAACTCGTCACGCATGAGATCAATCAAGGACTCGGCCCAGCACGCAACACCGGCGTAGAGCATGCACGGGGCGCGTATCTCTTCTTCCTTGATTCGGACGATTATTTCAGCTCAAAGCATGCGATCTCTACACTTGTTGATCAGGCACAGTCTACCGGATGCCAGGTAGTCATCGGCAGCTGCGATCGGATAATGTCCGATGGGCAGCGCCTCAACTTCGATCGCGACTTTGATAAGTCGCATGACGGACACCCTGATACCATCGTCGATGGCGAGCAAGCATATCTTGGCGCCTCGTTCATCCCCGGCGGGCAATATGTTCCTATGCGGGCATGGGGGACGCTGATCGACAGATTCTTGTATCTCGATTCTGGTTTGACCTATCCGCCTGCTGAGCATGAGGACTTGCCACATACGCCGTTCTTGTATCACTTTGCCAAACGGGTGCTCTACATCTCCGATATCGTGATTACATACCGTGATCGAAGCGACAGTATTTCGAACACCGGGTGGGATTCAGACAAGATCCGTAGGCAGGGTCTGATCTGGACAAATATTCACGAGAACCTGACCAAGTTTGGGCTCGAACATCGACTCGGGGATACCGCGGTGAAGACGGCTGAGCATTTGATTATGAAGCTGCGTCAGAACGGGATCAAGTCTGGTGCTGAGAGCGCAGCCTTCGATGTGCTTGGCGATATCCTAGCGGATGCACAGGGCGAACTCAATGATGAACTGTTCTTCTACATGCTCGATAGCCTGCGCGGGATTCTTGATTTCCAGAAGTATGACTACACTCTGTATCACAAACTCACTGGTCGAATATCACCCGCCAATATGATCAAGTATTACCGGAATCGTATCGGTACCGGGATGCAAGACCATGGGCCGGTACCTGTGAGCGCAGAGCGCGACCGACCGGCTGTATCTCAAACTCATATCAATGCACTAGTTGAGCCCAAGCCCACCGTAGCACAAGACGATGCACAACCCATTGATAACGAAGTGCAAGCCAATATCGATAGTGTGACATCGCAGGCGGGCATGATTACAAACGATAAAAGAGCTACTCAACTCATCAAACGGTTTAAAAAACTCGCACCGAGTTCGTTGAAGAAGTTCCCCTCGATGCTCACTGAGGGTGACAAGGCACTCTACTTTGACGCTGGACGGGACTATCAGTTCAGAGGTTCGATCGTTGATTCCGGATGCTTTATTGGTGGCACAACGATGAGTCTGGTTCAGGGGCTCTTGCAGAATCCTCGCCTTGAAGATCATCCAGGGGAGTTGAACAAACTCATCCGTGTATATGACCTCTTTGAGATTGATGATGATTATATTCTTGAGCATCTCGAGCGGAACTATCCCAAACATGATTTTTCAAAGGATCAGAGCTTTCTCGGCGTGTTCACCGAAAACATGCAAGCATATGCCGACATGCTCGATGTTCGCCCGGGTGATGTGATTAAAGCTGGGTACCGTGATGATGACCCGATCGAGATACTCGGGATCGATCTGTGCAAAGCACTGCCCGTGACTGACTTTGTCGTTCGAGAGTTTTTCCCAAGATTGCTCAAAGGCGCACTGGTGATCCATCAAGATTTCATCCATCAGTACCATCCGCATATCCATCTGTCGATGATGCTCCTTGATGATTACTTTGATCTTGATGTCGAGATCAAATGGGGCGGCAGCCTGGCGTATCGACTCAAGAAAACTATCTCCTCAGAGGTGATTGAAGAACGATTTGGGAAGGATTCATTGTGGTACAACAATGTGCCTCGCAATGTCATGCTCCTGCGTGATCTCGAAGATCGAATGTACTATGACGAGAATAAGTGGGTCATCATGCAGGTGCTCGGGATGTATCATTGGGCGATGGGCGAACAGGATAAAGCTGAGGCGATGTATCACGAGACAAGGGAACGCTTCCCCCACTTTGATCTCCCCGACGAGGTGACCCGTCTGATGGGCAAGGTGAGCGTCTGATGAATCAAGAATGGCTGATTAAAGATGTGCTCACACGGCTCGATTCTGTTCCTGATACACCAAAGGACAGCCGAGAATATCTGTCGTTTGAAGAGGCCCAACGGATTGTCGATCAGACGATCAACTATCTCGGCGCTCACGGCGATGATACTGAGTACACCTATATCAATGGACATCGTAAACGGCTCGCACACTCGCTCTCGATGATCCCCAAGGCGCAGGGCAGCGGCGAATCATGCCTTGATGTCGGTTCGTACGGATATATGTGTCTATGGGTTAAGAAGCACTTGGGTTATGATCATGTCGAAGGGATCGAATGGCATCCCGATATTGATGACGACATCATCGTGAGAACGCTGTGTCTCGACGGAGAATCCATCGAGATTCGATCGCACAACATCGATATTTCAAAGGATGTTTCATGGTCGGTTGATAAAAACTATGACACGGTGCTCTTCTTTGAGGTACTCGAACATATCAATCATGACCCGATGGGTGTCATGACACGCGTGCACGAGAGATTAAAAACCAACGGCACTTTGGTGATGTCGGTGCCCAATGCCATCTCTTATAAATCATTCAAAGAGTTTCTTGTTGGCATGCCGCCTTGGACCTATTGGTTCTATGAACCTGACCTCTCGCACGAGCCCCGCCATTGCTTTGAATACACACCGATCGTCTTCAAAGCATTGATCCGAGCGACTGGGCTTGAAGAGAACGCCTTCCGCACTATTTATGCCTATTCCGAAGTTGAAAACGAGCAAGAGACCCTCGAAATCGCTCGTTCCTTCGGGGTAGAAGATGGTGCATTCGGCGAGACCATGATAATCCATGCGACCAAGGTTGATGAGAAAATCAATATCCGCTACCCAGATGTTCTCTATAGTCCGGACGGGTACTACAAAAATGTGTACCCGCATCTTCATGATCGGTTCACTGCAGCGATCGAGCATTTTCGATGCTCTAATAAGCCGCCGGAACCGGAGATTGTGCGGGAGATTGTCCAAGTACCGGCCCCGCCTTGCGACCATACTCACTTTGAGCAGCAACTTGCAGAACTCTTAGCAACTTGTGACTTTGGTCTCTGCAAACAAGAGGAACTCAAGAAGCAGATTCTCGCACTCGAAGAAGAGCAAGAAGCTACGCAAAGCAAGCTGAACCAAACACAGGATTGGGCTGAGACTCTCCGTCTGAAAAACCTGGAACTCGAAGCACGCGTGAACGAGCTGCTCTTTACATGTGATTGCTATTTTCGCAATGAAAGCGATCAAAAATCTGTGCTCAAAGATGCTGAGTATACAAAGGCAGCCTCACAGGTTGAACTCAAAAATACCCGTGCCTGGGCAGAGGACTTATCCACAGAAAATGCCGACCTGCGTGGACAAATCAACGAGCTCTTGTTTGCCTGCGATTGCTATCTTCAGCAAATCAACGATCCTGCTCGTTGTGTACAGATTATTCGGGAGAAACGATTCCGCAGTGCTCTTCGGGCAACGAAATCGATGGCACGAAAGACCCCGGTGCTCCGTACAGCGCTCCGTCCGGTTTATCGAAGTACCAAGAAGTTTATCAAGAATCGGATCTGAACCTCTATGGAATCAGTTGTATCGAAACTCTCGACCCTCCGGCATCTCCAGCATGTCGTGGTCTACCGCGCCTTCGCTGAACTACGGGCTGAGGCTTCTCGCACATATGCTGGTTTCTTATGGTGGATCATCCATCCGCTGTTGATGTTCGGCGTGTACTACATCGCGTTCAACTTCATCATGGCAAATCGTACAGAGAACTTTGCAATCTTCCTTTTTACCGGGATCGTGCTCTGGCAATGGTTCACTGTCTCAGTAATGAGGTGCGCCGGATCGCTGATTGCTGCTCGCCCGTTGATGCAGCAGGTCAATCTGCACAAATCAGTCTTTCCGTTCTCAATAATCTTGGTCAACACAGTGAAGTTTGGAATCACATTGGTGATTCTCTTTATTGTATTGCTGATTGCCGGCTATCGCCCGGGTCTGGCATGGCTGGCGTTGCCGATCTTGCTCTTTATACAACTGCTTGTGATAGCGGCGGCTGGTTGTTTTTCTGCGATGATCTCACCATTTGTGCCCGATTTCCAGCATGTACTCACCACTGTGCTCCACCTGATGTTCTTCATTTCAGGAATTATCTATAACCTCTCGATGCTCCCCGAACATATCAGAGCTGTGCTCGCATTCAATCCGATGGGCATCCTGATCGAACAAACACGCAATGTGTTGATGAGCAACCAACTCCCTGATTGGAGCATGTTAACGATTCCGATTGCTGAAGCATTTATAGTTCTTTCCATTTCCATGGCATTGTTGCACCGATATGACAAGGTCTACCCCAAGATTGGATGAGTACTCCATGATAGCAGAATCCAATCAATCTGAGCGACAGTACATCGCCAAGCTCGATCATGTTGGGCTTGGGTACCGCCGACAGGGCGGGCTGCCATGGAAACGAGAAACATTTTGGGCGCTCGAGGATGTCTCGTTCACACTCAATCAAGGGGACACACTCGGCATCATCGGGCGCAACGGTGCAGGAAAGAGCAGCCTGCTAAGAGTGATCTCCGGGATCATCAACCCTGATCGCGGAACTGTTGATCGCGCCAATGGGATCAGATCGACAATGCTCTCGTTTGGAGCTGGCTTTGAGCCTCGCCTAACTGGGTGCCAGAATATCATCCTCAATGGGCTCCAACTCGGGATGGAAAAAAAGCATATCTTGGATCGGATGGAGCAAATTGTAGAACTAGCCGACATCGGGGAGTTCATTGATCAGCCGGTCCGTACATATTCCACCGGCATGCGAGCCCGGCTGGGCTTTGCCATCGCCTATTTTGTTGACACAGACATCCTGCTCATCGACGAAGCGTTGGCAACCGGGGATGAGGCATTCCGTAATAAAGCAACCGGGTTGATCCGTGAAAAAATCTCATCCAATATCACAGTTGTGATTGTTTCTCACTCGATGAACATGATCACCGATACCTGCTCACGGGTGATCCAAATTGAACATGGGCGATCACTCCCCGAACTTGCGATTGATGCAACCATCGAACGATATCGTGCAACCACAGTCGATGGTTAAACGCGTGAATCTCTTTCTGAGTACACCACACGGGCTTCGCCAATACCTATGCGTGCATCTCTAAGAATCCCTCCACATCGGCTCGGACTGATTTGCCTACGCAATGCTGCAATGGACGCATCGCATACCAGCTTGCAGAATCTTCTGACGATCACCAACTCGCCATAGATCCGTTGGAATCTGTGCGTGTGCTTGAGCATGAACATGGTGTGGCTGGCGTATTCGACACGCCAATCGCAATCGAGTGGATGAGCCTGACGGTAGTGCCCAGGTGTGTGGGCATGGTCGACCACCGGCGATTGAGCGTGCATTACCAACCCGCCTGCATGCTCAATGGTCAGCATCAAATCTGCCTCGTCGTATGCGAAGGCAAAGAATGAATCAAACCCGCCGAGTTGGTGAATCTGTTGGCACCGAACTCCAAAGTTGCACCCCTTGACCGTGTTGAAATATCCTCGTGGTCGAGGCGCTTGCTCATCACTGCGGACAGGAATCTGCATGCCCGTAGTAGAGACGAGCCCGTATGCAAACTCGATAGAGTAAGGTATCGATCTTGAATCGAGCACCTTCCCACCAATTGCCCATGCCAGCGGCTGATCTGCGAATACTTTGAGATATGACTCCACCCAATCATCATGGGCTTTCGCATCGTCATCGATGAAAAGGGCGAACTCTGTGGTTGTTGCTTTGAGCCCAACATTTCGGGAGATCGAGATATTGTTCTCATGCGAATCCACAACAACAATATCAAGGCTATGAAAACAATCAACGATGTTCGATGGACAAGAAACTTCGCTTCCTGCGACGATGACCACGCGATCGGGCAAAACAGATTGTTCTTCAAGTGATTGCAGGCACCCGCGCAGGTCGTCGGGGCGGTCACGCGTACAAATAATCACCGTGGTTGTTGTTGAACAGGTGTTCTTTGACGATGAGTCAGTCGTGTTTGAATCAATCTGCTTGGTCATGGAGTTCGATTGATGATATCCACAAGCTCACGGGCAGCCTGTTCCCATCGAAATCTCGATGCACGATTGATTCCCAGCTCTTGGTGATGCTCAATGGAAAGACTTCCTGTAAGGATTTGATCCATCGAATAAGCCCATCGGGATGCATCCGATGCGGGGATGTAGAGCGGTGCATCTTGTGCGATCTCGCGATGCACCGGTATGTCTGATGCCAAAACCGTACACCCACAAGCCATCGCTTCAACGGTGGGCAGATCAAAGCTTTCGTAGAGACTCGGGGCGAGCAGCCCAATCGCACCCCGGAGGATCGAAGCGACTCTCGTAGTATTATTGATATGCCCAAGTGCCAGAACTCGCTCGCGGGGATACGCAACACCCATTGCGTCGAGCTGTTCTTGGGTCACGCCCAGAAGAACCAACCGATGTCCTTTTTTCGATATGCTCAATGCTTCGAGTAGTATCTTCAGATTCTTTGCCGGGGCAGCATTGCCAATAAACACCCAGTATGGTTGAATAGAAACTGCCCGATCACCCGTTATGCCCTGTGGGCAAAAAACTGGTGATACTCCCGGATGTAGAACCTCGACCTTGCCCTTTGCTTGTGGATAGATATCCGTGATCTGCTCGGCAGCCGTGTTAGACACAGTCAGAATCGTATCTGCCCGTTCGATAATCCGCGGGATCATAAATCGATACCAGTTCACGAATGAACGGGTGTAGTTTTCAGGATGGAAATGAAACCTCAGGCAATGAACGGTCAGGATGAGATTTACATCGGGCGACAAGTTCATCGGTGCCATATTGGCTGGGCACACAAGTGTATCGTACTTCTCTGCGAGTTTGGGCAGCACGCGCTGCTCCCAGAGGGTTGTTCTCCACACCCGCCCGGGTTGAGGGGCTGCTTCATCGAACACCATGCCAGTCTGCCCCAGCGCATTGATCAACTCCGACGCATAACGCTGCACGCCGGTGGTGTGTTGATGTGTTTTCCATTTACTGTTGATCAGTACACGAGCAGGCATTGTTGGATGATTTCAGTTCGCTTTCACTCGAGCAAACTTACTCCGCCAAATCTTCATTGGAAGCAACCCGATACTCATCATCGCGAGTTGGCTGATCACGAACATGGAAATCCAGAAGACCGCAGAGCTGATAAAGCCGTAGGAATGCAGCCCGACCCCAAGCATGTTCGTCCCGAACCATGACCATGCGGTGATGATGTTTCCAAAGATCGCAAGAACTACTATTCCTCGAGCTTTGATCATCCCACCCCAACGGGCGTGGAGAATCAATAAATTCCAGAGCACAATCAGTGCGGCTCCGTTCTCCTTCGCATCCCATCCCCAGAAGCGCCCCCACGATTGGTCGGCCCAGATACCGCCGAGGACTGTCCCTACGAAACTGGTAATGGTCGCGAAACAAATGACGCCATAGATCATTTTGATCATGGATTTGCCCCGCTCGCTATCGAGTGTTGGGGTCAGCACACCAAGAAGCACATAAGCGATGGCGAGGAACCCAGCAAAGAAAGTCGCGGAGTATCCGATTGTGACGACAACGACATGGGTGGCGAGCCAGAAGTTTGAATCGAGCACCGCCTGCATCATCTCCATCGTGTCACCCGAGTTGCCAAGGTTGTGCGCGACGATGAGTGTGCC
>JAESSR010000067.1 GCA_016764015.1 Phycisphaerales bacterium | reverse complement strand
CGGGCGTCTTTGAGGTTGACAACATAGGCATGGTCTGGGAGGTAGTCGCCGATGCGGGCGCCGGTGGCGGCGATCTGTTTGCGCAGGGCAGGGGTCATTGTGGAATCGAGGACAATGACCATGCGATCCGGCATGCGCTGTGGTCGTTGTTCGTTGCGTACCTTTGCATTTTGGAGCGTGCTGACATTGACGGAGCCGGCTTTGAGTTGGAGCGATGGTGCCTGTTGTGATTGGGCGAAGGTGCTCCCGGAGAGCAGGATGAGCGTTGAGATGCTGATTGTTGTACGGATGCGGGAGAATGGGTGGTTTGATGCGTCCATCTGGGGGCTCCTTGGTGGCTTTGGTTGCTCATCGAAGATAGGTGATGCCTGAGCAGTAGCCTGTGTATTTGGCTGGGGTGTTGGCTCTGTATTTTCAATCGGCAACGCGTATCACAAACACAAGCGAAACCGGTGTGAGTGTGCCGATCACCAAGAAAGAAGATTGGGTTAGATAGGCGTTCACGCACAGATTATTCATACCCGAATGGGTATCTGAGTGTCTGTACGCAGTGGATTGGTGTGTGGATGCGGGGAAATGGTGATTGCTTGACGATAATCAGTGGACAAAAGACACTACTGCGCCGGGGACGGCGAGTAGTGGCACCCAGAATGGGATATTGAATGAAGGAGGGCTAGGCGGCGTTCATGCGTGATGCTTCGGCGTACTTCTTTTTCATCGCGAGGGCGCGTTTGGAGGCTTGGGGGCAGGTTTTGGCGGTTGAAATGATGCGATCAAGCTTTGTTTTGCGGAGAATTTTGGCGATTTCCTTGGGGATGTTGTAGAGCACGAGGGCCCCGCCGATGCGTTCGAGATCGGTGCTCAGCTCGGCGAAGGCGCCAAGGCAACCCGATGCCAGTGAGTCCATGCGCCGCATGGAGAACACGACGACCGGTGGGTTCCCGGGTTTGTGGAGCCCTGCGATTTCAGCGCGGAGTTTGGTTGTGTCGATGGATCGCAGCTCGCCGCTGACAAGGCGGACGCGGTACACGGCGTTCTCTTTGGTGATCGAGAGAAGCTGTGTATTGGTTTTGGAGCCCTTGGTTTTATCGGACCCTTTGGATTGTACCGAATCGGTACATTGTCCCATATCGAAGCGCATGTTGTTTCTCCCCGGCAGACCCAAGAACAGGGTTGCGTACAGAGAACATGCAAGCTGATTGGTTTATAAACCAGTTGCTTGGTGAGCAGCGATTGAAGAGGGTCTGATGGTGTTGGGGCTGTGCCGATCATACATGGTTATCGAATGTGCAGGGTGTGTCGGACGGCTCTTTCCGGGTGGCTCGACTGAGGATTCTTGTCCTCCTTCGGGATCGGAGTTATTGATTATCTACCCGAAGGAGCCGAAAACGGCTCCGACGGGGCACCCAGAAAACGCTCTCTGAGCTGTCAGACACGGCCTAGATTGTGTAAGAGCGATCAATCGTTTGATTGTGGGCTGGGTAGATCGTTGGGTGATTGAGCAATAAGTTGGTGGGTGATTTGGCTCAGGGCGTCGAGGGTCTCGGCTGAGACATGATGCTCGATTCCCTCGGCGTCGATCTGGGCTTGGCGATCATTGATGCCTATGGCGAGGAGGAATCCGAGAACAACCTGGTGGCGCTGTTGGGAAGCATGGGCCATTTCTTGGCCGGTGGGGGTCAGGAAGATTGGTTGGCGGGGCTCTTTGGTGACGAGCCCTTCTTTGGCGAGGCGGGTGATGATCCGGGTGACTGTGACATGGCTCACGCCCATAACTTTAGCGAGATCGCCGACGCGTGCTTGATCGCGTTCTTCGATGAGTTGGGCGATTGATTCGACATAGTCCTGTGCGGTCTCGTTGCGGTGGGCACGGCGCGTTGAACGGAATCGTTCGGGCTCTGAGTTATCTGGTCGGCTAAGGGTGGGCATATGCAGTGAGTGTAGACTTGTTGTTGGTCTCGATCAGTTCGGTATTGTGAGCATGGCGGGGTCAATATTGAGCGACTCGGCGATGTGCTTAGTTGAAGCGCCAGCGATCTGCAAGGTTTTTTCTGGGTTAGTGTGCCCAGCGTGGATGGTGATGGCTGAGGGCTTGATGTTGAGTGATTTGGCGATGAGCTTGCAGATCGCTTTGTTTGCTTTTCCATCTTCGGGCGGTGCGCTGATGCGAATCTTGAGGCGGTCGCCGAGCATGCCGGCGATTGAATCGCGCGAGGCTCCGGGCACCGCTTTGATGCGGAGATGGAATGAATCTATTGATGGGTTAATCACAGGGCGATTGGAACCCGGCGATGAACTCCAAGATATCGAAGACATTGAACTGCGAATCGTTGTTGATGTCTGCGATCGGATCGCCAGCAATGAACGCGTTGAGCATCAGTGAGACATCAAAGTAGTTGAAGTGTGCGTCTTGGTTGAAATCGAGCGGGTGGTATGCGTTGACGGTCATTTCTTGATCGGCGGGCACATCTTCGAGGATCGTGACTGAGCCGTCGTTCCATTCGATGCGTACTTCGTCAACGGTTTGGATGCCTTCGAGCCCGAAGTGGAGTGTGAGTTCGGACTGACTCAGGTAGCTGCTTGAGCCATCAACGATGCGGAGGTGTTCTTTGCCGCCGTAGGTTGCGATCACTCGTGTGCCGTAGCCCATTGGTGCTAGGCATGGGTGTGCGTCGGTGTTGAGATTGATGCGGAGGTAGCGAGTCACTTCGTCGAACCCGATATCGTTGCGGTAGATGCGAAATGGGCCGCCGTTGTCTATGAATGCAATGTCGAGATCGCCGTCTTTGTCATAGTCGAACTGGATGAGCCCGCGCCCGTTGATGTGGAAGGTGAGTCCGGTGATGAACGAGATGTCTGAGAAGTTTCCGAGCCCGTCGTTGCTCCAGAACCGTGTTGGCTCGTTCGGCCATGACGGCCAGCCATTGGTTGCGATGATGTCGAGATCGCCGTCGTTGTCGTAATCGCCGTTGATTACGCCCCAGCCCCACCCGTTGTCTCCTACGCCTCGGATTGTTGCTTGGTCGAGGAAGAGTGGGGTTTGTGCCTCGGTTGTCCCCAATCCCATGTAGAGGGTGTTGAAGAAGTTTGCGGTCTCGACGAAGATATTGGTCATGAACCAATCGAGGATACCATCGGCGTTGAAATCAGCCACGGTGGCACCCATGCCGTTGTTGTCGTGGATGATGGAAGATTCTTCGGTGGTGTCGCGGAAGGTGATTTGTCCGTTTCATCTGGGCCGTTGTTGATGTAGAGTTGTGAGGTTGTGAAGTCTGCGGTGAGGAGCAGGTCTGGATATTTGTCGTCATTTATGTCGACGAGTTTGGGTGTGAATCCGCGGATAATGACATCGGTCTTTGGCAGAACGATATCGGAAACATTGGTGTAGTGCCCGGTGCCATCGTTTTCGAAGAGGCGGTTGCCGCCTTCGAAGAATCCCCAGGTGGCGACATAGAGATCGAGATCGCCATCGAGGTCATAGTCGCCGAAGCAGGCACCTTTGCCGCCGACGATTCGGAAGATGTCGTTCACTCCACGGGCTTGTGCTTCTTCGGAGAATGAGTATTGTCCGTTTTCATCTGGGCCGTTGTTGATATAGAGGAGGCACTGGGCGGGCTGTGCTTGGATGGTCGATGGGCCATAGGAAACGACATAGAGGTCTGGGAGCCCGTCGTTATTGACATCACCGACGGCACTTCCGAACCCGTAGTGTTCGTATGCGATGCCGTAGAGTTCGGCTTCGTCGATGAAGGTGCCGTCTTGCTGATTGATGTAGAGCATGTCTGGGGTGGTGCCGAGCCCAGAGATATAGAGGTCTGGCCAGGAGTCGTTATTGAAATCACCAACGCTCATGCCCCCGGCCATGCGATCGTGCTGTCCTGTGTAGCCCATCGACGGGACTGTCACGGCGTTGATGCCTGTGATTTGGTTGACGAGGGTGTATGTTGGGTCGAGCGCGCTCGCAGATGCAACGAATGTGCTCAAGGCCAATGCTTGAAAAAGAAGCGTGCGTGCGGAGGTGTTCGATGTTGGTTGAATTGTTCGCATAGTTGATACAAGGGTTTTTGAGAGAGCAATGGACATACAAATACCTTCCCCATCTTTTTATGGTGCTACCAGACACGGCAAGCATGACACATTTTAGGCGTATTTCAAGGGTATTTGAGAGAGAACGGGGGAATTGATCGCTTTGCGGGATAGATAGAGGGTTGAGTGGACAAGAGCGATAGACGAGGGGTATGCCGATAACGCTATTTTGATGATTGGACGGTGGCTGGGCTCTTCTTGCGGGGTGTTCTGGGCTTTGAAGGGCGCGAGTGGATCGCGGTGGATTGGCCACGCGAGGCACCGAGTTCGCGGATTGGTCCTGAGATGATTCGTTCGAATGCCATCTCGGCATTTGGCTTTGAATATTCGGTGCCTATGAAATGGCGTCCCATCGCGTGGGCGATGACCCCGGTGGTGCCGCTGCCTAAGAATGGATCGAGGACGGTGTCACCCGGGTTTGATGAGCAGGCGATGACCCGGTGGAGGTAGAGTTCGGGGAGTTGGTTGTCGTGTTTTTCGCGTCGTTCTTTATTGTTGCCTTGGATGCGCCCCAAGTATTTACCATACCAGACATCCATTGGTACGCGCATGCCCGCGGGCATGCCGTCGCGTTTGGATTCGGTGCGTGGGTCGCCATAGACGGCTCGGCGATCGGATTCTTCAAGGATCGGGTCGGCGTTCCAGGTGCGGTTGGTGGGGTCTTTGCAGAAGTAGAGCGCGTGGACCTTGGAGTTGATGAACTTTCCTTTGGTGTTCTGTCCGAAGCGGTAGTGCCAGATGCACCAGTTGACCATGTGCATTGATTTTTTAAGATGCACGACGATCTCGGCTGCGCTGTCGTCGGGGATGTTGACCCACATTGAGCCGGTGGGTTTGAGTGAAGCGACGCAGAGATCGAGCCATTGGTAGGTGAAGTCGAGGTATTCTTCTCGTGAGAGTGATGAATCGTCCCAGGCGTCGCCGGTTTGGTGGCGGTCGTAATCACGGGCCCAGTTGAATGGTGGATCGGCGAAGACGAGATCGACAGAGGAGTCTTTGACCTGATCGAACTTAGCGAGCTGCTCTCGGCAGTCGCCGATGCGCACGCTGGCGGTGATGGCGGTGTCTTTGTGGGTGTGGGTGAGATCGGGTTTGGATGAGTTGGGCATAAGAGGACAGTAGCGGATGTATTGGGATTGCGCTATTACTTGGTGGAAGAAAGATTTTACCACAGAGCACGCAGAGCACACAGAGAAAAATGGCAGAGAAGAAGGAAAGATAGAAGGAGGTTTTGGATAAAGAAGATCGAAACCACATCACTCTTTTTATCTTTATCTTACTCTTCACCCAGACTTCATCTTCTCTATCTTACTCTATGTGTGCTCAGCGTGCTCTGTGGTAAATCTTCTCTTTCTATTTCACTCAGACCGAGGCGAGCACACCAAGATGCGAATGGGCTTGCCCATGTGGCGGGCGGAGAGCACCGCGAGGGGGCGTTTGGCGCCCTGGACTTTCCTTCGGCAGGCTTTGGGATGGAGAAAGAGTTTGTCGGACTTTGTTTTTCCGAGACGAGCGCGGAGCTTGTCGGTGAATGAATCGAGTGATTCGATGCGGAGGATGACATCGATGGCTCGTTTTTTGGTGATCTGGACGCCGAGACGGAAGGATTCGCCGTCGGCGATGATGGGGGGGAGTTCGACGGTTTGGAACGCTCTGAGCCATTCCATCGCGGCGTACCCGCCATCACGGGCGTAGCGGACGACTCGGATTTTGTGCATACTCGGCTTGCTCATCGCATCCCCATTTCTTTGTCGATCGGTTATCCTATCCTTTTGCACATGAATGCGCCAGCGAACCAACCCGAAACCGATACGCACCAGCTCAGTGTGATGATCCCTTGCAAGGATAATCAACGCACGATTGGGCGGGTGCTTGAATCTGTCAAGGGGCTGGCGACTCAGATCGTTGTTGTGGATTCGGGTTCGAGCGATGACACGATGGGGATTGTGGATGCGTGCCGGGCGTGGACGGGGGGTGATCGGTGCGAGGTGGTGCTGATCGAGACGCATTGGCGTGGGTATGTCAAGACCAAGCAGCTCGCCCTTGATGCGTGCAGCCATGCGTACACGCTTTGGTTGGATTCTGATGAGCCTGTGACATCCGAGCTTGCGGCGAGTATTGGTGAAGCAATGACCAATGATGTCGAAGCTGCGACGGTCAATCGGGTGGTGGAGTACAAGGGCAGGCTCTTGAAGCACTGCTGGCAGCCTGAGCATCGGTTGAGGCTGGTCAAGACGGAGTTGGTGAAGAACGATCGTGCCCGGTTTGGCGGGATTGACCCGCATGATTATCTTGAGGTTGATGCGGATGTGCCTGTGAAGCATCTTGATGGCACGCTGATCCATGATTCGTTCGAGACCTTTGCCGACCATCTTGAGAACCAACGCAAGCTCTCGCTGACGAGTGCGAAATCAATGCATGCGATGGGCAAGCGATCGAGTGCTTGGAAGATCATGAGTTCGCCTGCGGGTGCGTTTTTTAAGCAGCTTGTGCTCAAGGGCTCGTGGCGCGATGGGTATGCGGGGTGGTTGTGTGCGGGGACATCGGCGGCTGGGACATTGATGAAGCACATGATGCTGTATGAGATGGGGCAGGAAGAGTAAGAGGAACGCAGAGGACGCAAAGTTCACGCAGAGGGCGCAGAAGAGATCATGAAAGAAAGCCCTCAGAAGGGCTTGTGGGGTTTGTTTTTGGTGTTGGTAGCTTACTTGAGCTTGGCGACATAGAGCTGGTTGACGCTGAAGGGACGGATGAGCCCGATTTTAGAGAGCAATCGTTCGAGTGGTGCAACACGCTTGGTTGAGAGGGCTTGGCCTATGGTTGCGCCGAGGAATCCGCATCCGACGGTGCTGATGATTTTGAGCCCGGCTTTGTCTGCGACCTGATGAGCCTGCTTGTTGGTCATGTAGTTGCCCGCGGTGCGATAGCCCTTGCCCATGCCTTTGATTTTATGAATCGGCCAGAGGATGAGCTTGTGGGAGATGATGTTGCCGTGGTTGTTGAAGACGAGCAGGCTGTTTTCATCCTTGAGGCGTTTGGCGAGTGCGTTGATCCCTGCTTGGCACAGATCGTCTTCAGCATTGAGGATGAATCTGAAAGTGGTGATCAGGTCGTACTTTGCTTCAACTTCTGCGTCGTCGGGCGTGATATCTTTGCAGATCATGGTGCCTTTGGAGAGCTTTGATTGGGCTCTGTCGACCATTGCCTGTGAGATTTCGATGCCTGTCGCAGTATCGACCAGGTTTTCCATATAGGAGATGACGCGTCCGGTGCCGGCGGCGAAGTCGAGGTATTCGATCTTGTCGTGGGTTGATCGCATGTTGTCAACGATTGTTTGGAGTTGGGTTTGTTCGATGCTCCAGAGCAGGGAGGAGTAGGCTTTGGGTGAATACTGATCGAGATCATATTCTTCCGCTTTTTCCGCTTTGTCGAACTGTTTCCGGTAGGTGGTGGTCATTGGGGAGTCCTTTAGAACTGGTTCCATCTCGAAATGATCAAATCTGCTTTGGGGGCGTTTACTGTAGATCGAAACGCGAGGGCAAGCATGATATCGATCCGTCGTTGCGGGTTTTTCTCGTCAAGAAACTGTGCTCGGAACCGTTCAAAGAGCGATTCGCATTCTGGAAGGGTGTTCGGACGGTGAACCCCCAAGAAGTAGCTTATTTCATCGGCGAGAATCGGTGCGTCCTGACAGCATTCTTCCCAATCGAAGATCCAAAGATCGCTGTTGGGCGTTTGGACCATGTTGGCGATACCGAAGTCGCCGTGGGATCGGCAGAGCTGGGTTTTATCGGTGTTTGCTTGCTCGAGTTCTCGGACAAAGCATGGGTCGAGGGTGTCACGACGGTTGAGATAGCTTGGCCACCACGAGCATGATTCGATTCCTTGGGTTGAGACAGGAGTAGATTCTGCTGCGATTTCACGAACGCATTCTTGAGGATATGAGTCGAGCGTCGCTGCGAGCGGGCGTGCATCGGTGGGGATTGATTGGGTGACCAGCACGGCGTGCTGATTTGGTGATGCTGGTTGGTAGTCGAGGACGCTGGGCACCTTGAAGGAATTGAGATCCGAAGCGGTGAGTGCTTGGAGCGTGTTGGCTTCTTTTTCGAGCGAAGCGTCGTTGGAGTCGTTGAAGGATATCTTGGCGAAGGCGATCGGCTGATGTTGAGTGTCGAGGAGGTGGACATAGACGCGTCCGCGATCGATCTGAGGTGGCCAGAATATCGCGGCGGATAAATTGCCCGCGTTGAGTTTGGATTCGATGGATTCGAGCCAGGCGGCGAAGCCAAAGTCTGGGTAGTTGACGATCGGATTCTGAACCCGAGTCGACAGAAATCGATCAAGCCCGGTTTGCGTAGCCATGCGCATGACGGAGCGGTAGATTGCTCGTTTGGGGGAGATTGGTTGATAGCGTGATATCCCGGCGAGGCGAGCGCCGCGCGAGTTTGCGGGCACCGCAAACACGGGGTGGGCGCTCATCCGGAATACGCGATAATCTGGGTGGCTCATGAGGATGAGTATAGATAGCAGGACTGATTGATTATCAGGTCGTGCTTATTCATGCTCATTCGAAGTACTCGGCGTATTCCTCAAGGAATCCTTTGACCTTTATGGCGTCTTCTATTTGTCCTGATGCTGCGAGCGCATCGACTGATGCGATGTAGCCCGTAAGGAGGACATGGAGTTGGTTGTGTGATTCGCCGGTCATGGTGCAGCCTTGGATCAAGCCGTTGATGTCTTGGCGTAGATCAGTGCCGACTTGCTTCAATGCATCAGTGTCCATCGTGGCGTGATTTAGGGCCAAGAACGAATCAGCCATTGTTGAGAATGATGATCGCGTGTGATCGTCCATCATCCATTTCTTGCCATCGTTCAATGAAAGCCCTTCGAGTCCGCTTTCGGTTGAATCGGCGTGGTCATGCCCTGAATGGTCTTCGGCGTGATCGGCTTGCTCTGTTTGGTCCATTTGGTCATCGGCATCATTCTTGGCGTTGCAGGACACAAGGATGGATGATGTTGCGAGAAGGCAGATCGTGGAGAGTACGAGTTTGATATCAGTTTTCATAACATCATACTAGGCTGTGTCTGTCGGCGTGTTTTTTTACACATAAGCACACTCTTTTCGCCTCCCACACGCCTGTGGGGGAGGTGCCGAACGCAGTGAGGCGGAGGGGGCTTGCTTGAAGAAGGCAATGGGCAGTAGGCAATGGGAAAAACAAACCAAGCCCCCCTCCGTCTGCTTCGCAGCCACCTCCCCCGGAAGCCCGGGGGAGGCGAGAAGATTCAAAAAATGAGAGCCGTCGGACAAGCGTTATTTCTTACTTGTTTTCTGACGGTGCATAGCGCTGGGCCCATGCGGAGAGCATGTTGGCGACAAAGTCGGCGTCTTTGGGCTTGGTGAGCATGTGATCTGAGCCGTCGACTGAAATAAAGCTTTTGGGATGCTTTGCCCATGTGAAAATTTGGGCGGCGTTCTCGACGCCGACGATTGAATCTACAGGGGAATGGAAAATGAGCAGGGCCCGTTTGAGCGAACTGATTCGTTCATGGGGGTCTTGATCGCGGAGATCGTCGATGAGTTGTTGCCCGACGGTGAACGGTCGGCCGGCGATCGAGACATCGGCGCGTCCGTGCTGTTTGAGTTCATCGGTAGCTGAATCGAAAAGATGGAGCACATGCTCGGGGTCGGCGGGGGCACCGATGGTCGCGACGGCTTTGCACTCGGGGATTTGTGAAGCGGCGGCGAGGACCGCGGCGCCGCCGAGCGAATGACCGATGAGGATGCACGGGGCGGTTCTGTTCGTGCGGAGCCAATCGGCTGCTGCGATCAGATCGCCGATGTTTGATGAGAAGGTGGTGTCGGCGAAGTCGCCTTCGCTGTTGCCGAGCCCGGTGAAATCGAACCGGAGCACCCCGATCCCGAGCTTGGCGAGGGCGCGGGAGATTCGGCTCGCTGCGATGACATCTTTGGAGCATGTGAAGCAATGGGCGAACATGGCGTATGCGCGGATGTTTTTGTCGGGTTCGTTGGGTTCATCAAGGTTGGCTGCGAGTGGGGCACCGAGTGAGCCTGTGAATGTGATCTTGGTAGTTGGCATGTGATTCCTCTCGTGTGAGATCGCAGTTGGAGTATTGATATGGGTGATTCAACCTCGCTGAACCCTATTCTATTTCCCGAAGTCTCTGAATTCGCATGGCCTATGATTCTCGCAGCGCAGGCGTTGGTTTTGCGTGGTTAGCGGAGCCGAGGGCGATCTGATTGAAATGATCCCGCCCGGTTCGGCGAATGCCTTGAAATGAGGCAGAATGGTAAAACACATGGGTGACGACAGCAGAGGCGGCGGCTCAAGAAGCCGGGGTTCACGAGACGGATCACGAAGCGGGGGCGGCAGTGGCGGTGGTCGCGGGCGATCCGGTGGCGGGCGTGGGCCTCGCGATAAGGGAGCCGACAAAGAGCCTGAACGCAAACGCACTATTAAAGAGCCCAAAGGCGGATGGTCAGACGAAACATTCAAAACCGACATGACCTTCGCTGATCTCGGGCTCAAGAAAACCATCCTCAAAGCGATGGACGAACTCGGGTTCAAGCATCCAACGAAAATCCAGGCCGAGTTGATCCCGAAGGCGCTCGAAGGCGGCGATATCCTGGGACAAGCCAAGACCGGCACCGGCAAGACTGCAGCATTTGCATTGCCTTTGATCGAGATGATCGAGCCGGGCGATTCGATGATTTCGATCATCCTCGCACCAACACGCGAGCTCGCGATCCAGATCAAGCAAGACTTTGAAGAACTCGCGGCGCATACCGGGCTCAAAGTCTGTGCGATCTATGGCGGGCAATCGATCAACATCCAAGCCGAGCAGCTTCGTAATGGGCCTGAGATTATCGTCGGCACACCGGGTCGAATCCTCGACATGATCGAACGGCGATACCTTGATCTCTCGGAGGTTGAGTTCGCGGTGCTCGACGAGGTTGACAGGATGCTCGACATCGGTTTCCGCGACGATATCCGCAAGATTCTGGGCAAATGCCCTAAAGATCGCCAGACGATCTTTGTTTCGGCGACCTTCACCGACGAGATCGAGAAGCTCGCTCGCAAGTTTATGCAAGACCCAGAGAAGCTCGAGATTGCCGGAGGTTCGTTGACGGTTGATCTTGTCAAGCAGGCGTATGTGACCTGTGATCCTTGGGATAAGAAGCGGATGCTGGCGCATTTGCTCACGCATGAAGAACCCGCGCTGACATTGGTATTCTGTCGGATGAAAAGGACTGTGGATTCGGTCGTTCGGTACCTCGAGCGCAAGGGTATAAGTGCTCACGCGATTCATGGCGATCTCTCGCAGTCCAAACGCAACTCCGTGATGACTAAGTTCCGTTCGGGTGATCTGGCGGTGCTTGTTGCGTCTGATTTGGCTTCAAGAGGCATCGATGTCGAGGGGATTACCCATGTGGTGAACTTCGATCTGCCGGATGATCCGGATTTGTATGTTCATCGCATCGGGCGGACTGCCCGTGCGGGCAACGACGGGCATGCGTGGTCGTTGGTGATGCCGAGCCAGGGTTCGTTGCTTACCGAGATTGAGATCTTGGTGAACTCGCAGATTCCCAAGCTCGATTATCCAGAGTTTGATGCAAGGCCGCGCCCTGACGATTGGAAGGATGAGCCGACCGGCGGGCGTCCGACCTATGAGGTCAAGGGCGTGCCTGCTAAAGCGAAGACCAACCGGTTTGAGGCTGCAGCG
>JAESSR010000066.1 GCA_016764015.1 Phycisphaerales bacterium | reverse complement strand
CGGGGTCGAAGAAGAAATCCAGCTCACCGACAACGAGCATGTCAACTGGTGCCCGTTCTACACACCCGATGGCAAGTACCTGCTGTACGCGACAAGCGAACAGAGCCACGGCAACTACGAGATTTATGCGATTGATGCCAAAGGCAGCGACCCGATGAATCAAACCCCACGCATGCGCATCTCGCAAGCAAGAGGGTTCGACGGGTTGCCTGCGTTTACATCCAATGGCGAATGGATGATCTGGACCGCTCAACGCGGAGCCACACGCGATGGCGAAGAACGCCCAAGCAGCCAGCTCTGGACCGCGAAAATCGATCTCGACGCGATCGACAAAGCCTACCAAGCGCAACGCGCCGTTCTCATCGAGAAGATGGAAGCCGAGGCGTTCGAGAACTACACCCCGGGCAACTGATCGAAAACGCTGGAGAATAGACCAGGATGATCGAGCCAGAGGATTATGGATTGAGCGATGTGCAAACATTTGCACATATCGGTGATCCTTCGCCCTCGCCCGATCACTCTGTCTTCTGGAAACACTGGTACGCGAGGCTCATCGAGACTTCGCCGGGGCTCACACTCCGCACGGACAGAGATGAATCTGACCCGAGCGCAACGCACGAGTTCATCTCGATGGATGGCGTGCGTATTGGATGCGTGCTTGTTCTCCCTTCGGATAATCGACCCGTCAGCGCATCGCTCGTCGCTGTGCATGGGTACAAAGTGACGGGCACACTCAAGGACTCCGCCCGCAAATGGAAAAGCATCGCCGACACGGGCGTGGCGGTGCTGGTTATTCGGTTGCGGGGATACCCGGGTTCCCAGATCGGGATTGGTGACCAAACCACCCCCGACGAACTCGGTGCTGGGTGGATCGCCCGCGGATTTGCTTCGGATAAACACGAAGATTGGATACTCCCCAAAGCGATCGGTGATGTGTGCAACGCGTGTCGAGTGATGCGAAACGCCCTGCTCGAACGCAATACCAATCTCCCGCAGATCACTATTGATCCCAAGATCGATCATCCGGGCGTGTTCCTCACGGGCACATCGCTTGGAGGCGGGCTCGCGACCATCGCGGCGGCCCAGCTCATCGGGCGACTCTCTGGCGAATCAATCATCGATCGGCTCGCTGTCGCCTTGCCTTCATTGGGCGCATGGCGCTGGCGGCTGGATCATCGTCATTCGGGCACGACGCTCGATATCGGAAAAACACTCACCCATCACTGCGATCGACGAGAGCAACTCATCAACCGGTTGCGATTATGTGATGCCGTTGTGCACGGGCGAAAAGTCCGCGTGCCAACATTGGGCATGCTTGCGAGAAAAGATGATGTCGCCCCCGCACCATCTACTGCCGCGGTGTTCAACGCGATCGATGCCGACCCGGGACGCAAATGGCGCTTCGTCGTTCCCTTCGGACACTTCGAGGGCGGCATCGCCAACGCCCGCAGGCACGCGCTCTTTGATCAAGCACTCGTCGATTTCTTTGATCCCTCACGCTTACCTATGGAATCGATGAGCCGATGGGAGCCGATTCTCCATTTGGGATCGATCGGGGCATCGGGCAACGCGCCTACGCTTGGACAAGATGAACACACCAAATGAGAACTCAGACATGACGCACACTCTCCGAACCATCGAAACCCTCATGACCGGGCTCATTGACTACGCCGGCTTATTCCCCCCGAGCAAACTCCCGATGGAGACGGCGGTCGAAAACTACGCCAAATACCTCCGCAGCGAGCATGAACAGTTCCTCTCACGATTCATTTGCACCGTGCCTCGGCTTGAAGAACTCTCCAAGCATGCAGCGGTCGTCATGCCCGGCACCTACGCAACGAGCGGGTATCGTGAAAACGCAGACATGCAAGACCCCTGGCAAATCTCCGCCATTATCGTCGGAAATCTCGAAGAAAACCTCGAAGAAATCTACAAGTTCAACGAGCACCATGACAAAGAAGAGCACGGGTTGGCGATGGTCGATGTCATCGAAATGAAGCTTGATGCTCCGAGCGATGTCGATGAAATCATGGACATCCTCCCTGCGATGATCGCGCCAGCATTTGAACTCCCCAGCGATGCCATCTTCGGCGGCGACCCACGTGGATTCATCGCGGCGATCGCGGGCAACCAGGCGGCTGCCAAAATCCGGTGCGGCGGTGTCACACCCGATCTCATCCCAACGACCACTGACATCGCCAAGTTCATGCACGCATGCAACGCTGCGGATGTCCCGTTCAAAGCCACCGCCGGGCTGCATCATCCGATGCGAGCCGAACACAAACTGACCTACGAAGATGACGCACCTGTTGCCACTATGCACGGCTTTATCAATGTCTTTCTCGCGGGCGCCTGCGTGCGATCGATCAAGGGGTTCGATCTTGACACAACCATCGCGATGCTTGATGAGACTGATCCCAAAGCCTTCGTGTTTGGCGAAGAAGAAGTCTCATGGCGTGATTTGAGGCTCCCGATCGTGTCGCTTGCGCGAGTCCGCGAAGGCTTTGCTACTAGCTACGGCAGTTGCTCCTTCGACGAACCCCTCGCCGATCTTAAAGCGTTGAACCTGCTGTAGTTTACTCTCGCTCGGGTGCCACTGCTCGCCGTCTTCGGCGCGGTAGTGTCTTATTCTACGATACAAAAGAGCACTACTGCGCTGCTGCGCATCGAGTAGTGGCACCCGGAGTATGGATTATTCAATGAACTCCCAATGAACCGATATATTTCGTGTGCCCAGCGCCTCACAAATCCGGATCGATCAACTCAACGAACAGATGCAAATCGTTCGGCGGGGATTTATTATCTTTTTGAGGATCGAGTGCGGGTTGATGCCGGCGTCTATTGAAGCATATTCGCGCGACCTCGAATCGCTGCTGCTCAATCTGCAGGAACAGGGCATAGATGATGTTGTGCACACGACGCCCGATGCGCTGATCGCCCAGGTGAGATCAATGACCGCCGATCGCGGGTACGCATCGAGCACGATCTCTCGTCGGCTAGCAACGACCAAGGTGTTCTATCGATGGCTGTTGGCAAATGGGAAGATCGAGGATAATCCGGCGGATCATCTCGACATGCCAACGAAGTGGAAAAAACTCCCCGGCGTGCTCACACCCGGACAGATGCGAAAACTACTTACTGCTCCGTGCCCACCTGAAAAACCAACCAAGGGGATGCCGCCGTTGTGGATGCGGGATCGTGCGATTCTTGAGCTGATGTATGCGTCGGGTTTACGCGCCAGTGAAGTGGGCACCATTGGGCTCATGGACATCATCGAAAAGCTCGGCGTGGTTCGTGTGCTGGGCAAGGGCGACAAGCATCGGCTGGTGCCTATGGGAAAACCTGCCCGCAGGGCACTTGCTCAATATATGGACGAGTGCCGACCGATGCTGATTACTGCCGAGCGGGCGGGAGATCGACGAGATCAAGGCAAACTGTTTCTTTCACGGACGGGTCGACCGATCGAGCGTGTGCGTGTATGGCAGATAGTGAAACACTGGGCCAAAGTTGCAGGGCTGGGCAAAGCTCATCCGCACATGCTCCGTCATTCGTTTGCGACGCATCTGCTTATGGGCGGTGCAGATTTACGGATTGTCCAAGAGTTGCTCGGGCATGCCGATATCACCACGACACAGATTTACACGCATGTCGATCGCACCAAACTCCGCGACACCATCAAAAACCTACATCCTCGCGGATAAACCCGGCATATCCGGTTGCGTGAATCATTGCAAATCGGGTATGGTGGAACCTCTGACCAACCCAACCGAGCACGCACCGGAGGTGCCCCATCGATACTGACACACTTATGAAAATCATCGCCGTCGCCATGTACGGCATCATCCTGCTCATCATCGGGTTTGTCGCATCGAAGCAGATGAACGATATTAAGGACTACTTTGTCGGAGGCAAGAAGCTCGGGTTCTTAGCGGTCGCATTCTCTGCAAGAGCAACCGGCGAATCCGCCTGGCTTCTCCTCGGGCTCACCGGCATGGGCTTTGCGCTCGGCGTCCAAGCCTTCTGGGTCGTTGTTGGTGAAGTCATCGGCGTCGGGGGTGCGTGGCTTTTTATGGCACGCAGATTCAAACGACTCACCGACCAATACGACTCCATCACCGTCCCCGACTACCTCGAATCTCGATTCCGCGATACAGGGCACTGGCTCCGACTGATCGCGGCTGGGGCGCTACTTCTCTTTGTGCCTATCTACGCCGGCGCACAAGTCTTCGCCTCGGGCGGCGCGTTCTTTGATTTCTTAGGACTCAACCCGTACATCGGTGCCATCATCGGATTTGCCATCGTGCTGATTTACATCACCCAAGGCGGCTTCACCGCCGTGGTCTGGTCGGACATCTTCCAAGGCTCACTCATGGTCCTCGGACTCGTCGTGCTCCCCATTGTCGGGCTTATGGAAATCGGAGGCGTCACCAATGTTGTCGAAGCACTCCGATCAATTGACCCACATCTGCTCACCATGCACGGGCCAGGCGAAGCAGGTGCCGACGGGATCATCCCACCATCGACCGGCGGCTGGAGCGCAGGCACCATCTTTGGTATTGTCGGGCTTGCCGCGATCGGGATTGGGTTCTGGGGCTCGCCTCAGATCTTTGTACGATACATCTCGATGAAAAGTGAAAAATCTATTCTCCCCGGCACGATCACCGCAGTCGTATGGACTATTTTGGCAGACTCAGGCGCGGTACTCATCGGGATCGTCGGGCGGGCATTGCTTTCCAAAGAAATCGGACTCGATTCAGAAACCGTCCTCCCAGTGATGGCCATGACATTGATGCCGGCGTTCTTTGCCGGGGTGTACATCGCGATGGTGCTCAGTGCAATCATGTCAACAATCGACTCGCTCTTGGTGCTCGCATCGAGTGCCGCCGTTCGGGACTATTGGCAGAAAACCAAGCACCCTGAGATGACCGACAAGCAACTGATGTCGACGAGCCGAATCCTCACTTTGATTCTCGCGTTCATCGCCTTCCTCATTGGGATGATCTTGCTGAGATTTGAGGGCAACTCGAAGATATTCTGGATCATTATCTTCGGCTGGTCTGGCATCGCTGCGACCTTCTGCCCAACGATGATCCTCTCGCTGTACTGGTCGAAGTTCACCGCCAACGCGGCCAAGCTCTCGATGATTGCTGGGCTCGTCAGTGTGCTCTTCTTCAAGTTTGCCGCGGGCAAAATACTCATTGCGATTAAGCTCGAACAAATCGCGGACTATCTCGGCTCATTGGATGTCATCTTGCCATCCTTTATCGTCGGGTTCACGGTGGCCATCGTGGTCTCGCTGCTCGATAAGAAAGGCCAAGCAAACCTCGAAGGCGTCAAAGAAGATCTTGAGTTTGCCAAAACAGGCAAGGAATCATGAACCTCGTCGAGTTGATAACTGCAATTCTGATTCTTTGGTTTGCGGCTTGGCTTTCAAATGAACTCGCTCATGCACTCGATATCCATATGTTCCTCGCCTCAGGAATGACGGTCACCGGGGGCATTGTGTTCGCAGGACTCATTGGCAAACTCATAAAAGGGAAAAAAACCAACTCGGACGACAGCGAGTCCTCCGAAGAATAACGATCACTCCCGCACGGGCGCATACTTTCCAATGCCTTGCACAAACGCATCAACCGCGTGAGTGCAATACGGAAAAAACAGCGAAGGCTCGAGCAGTTCAAGCTCTGAGAGCAACAACACCCCGTCATCATCGGGCATCACATCCACCCTCGCATACAAGTGCTCTTTGCCAGCCGCATCGAGCACTTTTTTTACAAACATACGCATTTCATCGCTGATGTCCTCGCGCAGATACACTTCTTCATCTTGGTCATCAAACCGTGGGCGTTTTTCGATGGCATGGGTCAGCTCGCCATCGATCACAATCAATGCTGTCTCGCCGACGGTGTCCACGCTGGGCATGTATCGCTGAATCATCATGTCGCGCATCGCGATCATTTCATCAAAGAATGCTTGCGCCGCCTCGCCATCACCGGCCGCCAGATCAAAGCTCTTGGTCCCAAACGAACCCGCCGACACCGTCGGCTTGATCACAATCTTCGACCACCCTTCAAGTTCAACAACTTCTTCAACATCAAGCGACATATACCGATCCACAAACACCGAAGGAATGATCGGCACGCCCGCGTCGCTCAACTCACACAGATATTCCTTATGCAAGTTCCATTTGAGCGTCGCCTTTGAGTTGAGAAGCTTCGTCAAACCATCAACCCGATCGATCCACGCCTCGAACGCTTCCACCTTCATCGCGTAGTTCCAAGTCGCCCGCACGATCGCGACATCAAAGCTTGCCCAATCAACAGAATCATCATCCCACGCCGCCACGACCGGCTCATGCCCGGCTTTGACCAACGCCTCAACCAAAGGCTGCTCATCAATATCTACTTCGGGCAATGCCGCACAACTCACATAGGCAATCTTCATGGATCTTCCTCCTGTAGGGACAGAGTCTACGCTGCCGGGTGCCACTACTCGCTGCAAAGCAGCGCAGTAGTGTCTTGGCACGAACAGCCAGAGGGCACTACTGCGCCGAAGACTGCAAATAGTGGCACCCTCTTTGGGCAGTTTTCGGTTTGCCACCACGACCACCGATGCGTATAATTTCAGCAATCATTGAAATCCTGATTGTGCATCAGACGAGAGCCATATCATGACCACCATCTATCAGCCATTGCCCGAGCACCCAACCCATGAAGCGACCGATCCCGGCTTGCTCGCTGCGGTCTCATCTGGCAACGCTCGGCTCACCGTCGAGCAAGGGCTCGAACTCCTCACAAACGCCCCGCTCCACACGCTAGGCCGATACGCAGACGCACGATGCCGATCACTTCACGGCGACCATGTCCGCAGCTACATCATCGATCGCAACATCAACTACACCAACATCTGCACCGCTAAGTGCATCTTCTGTGCATTCAAACGCAAAGGCGACGAGCACGACGCATACACACTCGAATACGACGAACTCTACCAAAAAGTTCAAGAACTCTCCGACATCGGAGGCACACAAATCCTCATGCAAGGCGGCATGAACCCCGCGCTCGGGCTCGATTGGTATCTCGAACTCCTCAACGGCATCCGCGAACGATTCCCGCATGTCAAGATCCATGCCTTCTCGCCACCAGAACTTATCGAGTTCGTCAACTTCTTTGACCCTCCCGGCCTAACCCTGATTGAAAAAGTTCGCTGGGTGCTCATCAAGCTCAAAGACGCCGGCATGGGTTCACTCCCCGGCGGCGGCGGCGAGATCTTCGCACCCGCAGTCCGCTCTAAGATCGGCATGGGCAAGTGCGATATGAACGCCTGGCTCGAAGTCATGTATGCCGCTCACTCGCTAGGCATGTTCACATCGGCATCAATGATGTATGGGCATATCGAAGGCTACGCCGATCGCATCCATCACATGCACATGGTTCGCCATTGGCAAGACAAAGCGATCGCCGACTTCGGCACCGGGCAAATCCCGACACAAATCGCTAGCGATCCATCCATCAAAAACCCAGAGACCGGCGGGCACTACCTCGGATTCCACTCTTGGCCCTTCCAGCCCGACAACACCGCACTGGGCCGACTCCCCCACTGGCCCACCAAAGAAGACCTTGAAAACAACGCACCGTTCCCTGGCGATGCCATCGCCAACCTCGCGGGCACCGGCACCAAAGACGGCGATCCAAACTTCGGGCGTCGCTTGCGTCTGGCAGGCTCGACCGAATACCTGCGGACACAGGCAGTCAGTCGGCTCATGCTCGACAACATCTACACCATCGGCTCGAGCTGGGTGACGATGGGCCCGCACATCGGGCAAGTCGCCCTCAACTACGGCGCCAACGACATGGGCTCGGTGATGATGGAAGAGAATGTTGTGTCGTCGGCTGGCACAACCTACTGCCTCGACGAACCAGTCTTGTGCCGACTCATCCGCAACGCTGGGTTTATCCCTGCACAGCGTGATACGAAGTACGATATTATCCGGACGCACACTTCACCAAACTCGCCGGATTTACTCGTCAAGGATTGGTCGGAGCATCGCACTCAGCGCCTGCATATTGAAGCAGCCAAACCTGCAGCGGTCTCAGAGCTCACTATTGGTGCGAGCGATTGAACTCTTTTTGATAAATTGCTTGCTTGCAACCAGCATTCTGGTAGTGTGTGCATTCAACGAGGAGGAGAGACCAAGTGAACAAAGCAAAGCTCGCATTATCGTGTGCCCTCATCGCGTGTGGTACATCAGCTCATGCTGAAATCGTATATTCAGGTCTTGATTTCGAATACCACTATGCAGGGTTCGGCGATCTCAATCTTGAAATCAACCAAGACCGGATGACTGACAATGTTTGGATCGTCCGCGGCACCAATCGTGGGATATTTAACATTGCTCAGGAAGGCTCATACCAAGGATCTGGATCTGGCGGCCCAAGCCCAATCGGTACGATGTGGGCCTTTGGCACAACTGATGATTATGACACGCTTTCATACACGCCTTGGGCCGAGCTTCACGACGGTTTTCCGCCTGGGCTTCTGTTCCAGAATGTTGTCGTGTATCTGGTAGATGTTGACATCTACATCGATTTGATGTTCACGCAATGGGAAGGCAACGGCAACGGCGGCGAGTTCGCGTATGTTCGCTCGACCATTCCTGCACCAGCTTCAGTCGCATTGTTCATGACCGCCGGGCTGGCTGCATCACGCAGGCGCCGATAAGCAAAGTACAATAACTCACCAATCGATAACCTATGGTGTATCGCTCTCTTTGCGGAATGTGATTCGCATTGGGATTTCGATGTATGACTCAGGATCATCTGGGCTCAAACTCGGATCGAGCGCATCGATCTCTTTGCCCTTCGCTCGCCATTGGTAGACCGCACTGAGGAGTGGTTCGTCTACGCCTCGGACGCCGGTGTCGTAAATCCGCCGCTTCTCTTTGAGAAAATAGACTTTGCTCACGCGACCAGACCCGTCGAAACGGATGATCAAAACCGGGTTTCGTGGGAGTTCTGTAAACCGAACGGATGCCGGGAAGCGAGGCTCGACGGTGGTGATCTCGATTCCCTTGCCGACGATTGGTTTGTGGAGTTGCTTGGGATCGATGTTCTGTGCTCGTTTAAGCATCGACGCTGTAGATTCTTTCTCTGACACAATCCCAGCCTTGCCTGCGGTGGTGGGTGCGACTTCCTTTGATTGTTCTTCTGGTCGAGTTGGTTGAGGCTCGGTTTGAGGTTCTGTTTGCGGTTCTGTTTGTCCTTCTGTTTGCGGATTGGGATCTACGCTGATTAACTCAGGACCGGCGGGCGTTGGTTCAGTTGGATCAGTTAGATCATCAACAGGCTCTTGAGCCGCTTCTGTGTTCTGATCCTCGATCGGTTCTTTTTTAGGTTCTTCGACGGGCTCAGGTTGGATGTCGATCACGACCGGCGAATCCTCCTGAGGCTCTATTCCAAGGTCTATCGGCTCTGGCTGAGCCACATCCATTGGCTGGGACTCGACGACTTCGGGCTGGACTATCTGAGTAATCGGCTGAGCAATCGGCTTAACAACTGGTTGTATGACTTCTTGCTCGACAGCTTGCTCTACCAGTGGGGTCGGTTCGACAGCGGACACAGGTGATGTCGTGATCGGTGCATCGCCGATCTGCTTTGTAAACTCTGCCTGGGCGACTTGAGCAATCGGCACATCACCCGCTTCTGGATTGTCGATCACCCCGAGCCAGTTGATCGATGCCCTTGTTGCTTCTTGCATGCCCAGATGGAGTTCGTCGGGGGGGACAATGATTTCTGCAGAATCAGGCTCGACTTCGATCGGAGTCTCGGACGAAGCCTTCGCACTCCATACCTTTGTAAAATAAGTGCTCGCACCAAAGCCAACACCCAGATGGATGAGCACACTCACCAACAACCCGACACCGAGTGTCACGATCGATGCGTGACGAACTGCGTATGAGGATGGGATCGTTGCGCTGCTCATGGCGACTCGGGTTGTTCATGGGCTGGTACAGCAGAATCTGTGGCTGCGCTCCGGTGCCCGATGATTGAAAACTCACCCATCCCTGCGCCTGTGAGCGCATCGGCGATTGAAATCATCACCCCGGCTGGCGACTTTGTATCGACCGCAAGCACGATCGGTGTCGTCGATCCTTCGCCGATCTGTTCTTTCAATAATTGGACATGTTCAATAATGCTCGCGAGTTCGACCGGTTCACTATTGACAAACAAGCTGCCGGTTTCATCGATGACAATCGTAATCGGTATTGTTCGCTCAGCAGCGTGCCCGGCTGCGAGCTCGGGCAGATTAACATCGAGCACATCGGCGCGAACCATCATCACGACCGCGAAGATAAAAAAGGTGAGCAACAAAAACACCACATCGATCATCGGCGTCATCTCGATATGCACATCGCTCGACATCCGTCGCACCCTACGCATTATGATTCCTCCGCCTTGCGAACATATGACTTTCCGCCCCACTGTGTTGGTGTACCATCGACCAAATCATTGGCTGCAGCCTTGAAAATCCGCCCGGTCAACACCGCGCCAATGATGGAACCCGGAATATCACGCAGTGGAGCCTTGCTCATGCGATAGACGGACGCGAGCCCGATGTACCACCCGCCAAGACCGACGCCGCCGACGAGCATCGCAACCCATGATGTTGATTCATCACCGGCAACCAAGCTCAGCAAAATCAGAAGCACACAACTCAAGGGCAACACAGTACAAAGCATCGGCGTGCGATAGGCATAGCGTTTGAGCCGTTTGACTTCTCGATTTGCTGATTCGGAATATATCCGTTTCCACCCACGGATATATTCCTCCCAGGTGTCATACATTCGGCACTTGAGCATGTTGTCGGCGAGCAAGAGCCCGCCTGAGAATCCTGCGTACATCACTCCTCGCGCAAATTCAATGTCTTCAAGAATTGCGCCCTTGACACCCGAATGCCCTTCGATCGTTGTGTATGCATCGGCTGTAAACATCATAAACTGCCCATTGGCAAAGGCTCGTTTGCGATTGTCTTCTCGATTGACACGCATCAACGGATACTGACGAGCCAGCTCAAATGCGGTGATTGGCTGGACGATGCGCTCGTACCAAGTCTGGGCGTTGAGTGTCGAGAGCAAGCTCAAGAAGTCGAGCCCGCGATCGTTGAGCAACGCAACGCACGAACGCACGCATGCGCGATCGAGCCAGGTGTCAGCATCGGTAAAGATCAGCACCTCGCTGTTTCGTCCGTGTTCTGATTGTGAATAGCCGCTGTGAGCTGCGTGGACCTTGCCGGCCCAATCGTCGGGGCACTTTGTAATTTCAACGATCTCGAATCGTGCGTCATCACCGATCGCGGCGCGTGCCACGCCCAGCGTGTCGTCGGTACACCGATCAAGCGCCAGCACAACACGGAGTCGATCGTAATCTTGTTCTTTGAGCGATCCGATGAGCCTGCTGATGTTCCCTGCTTCATTATGGCACGGAACGATCACACACACCTTCTGTGTCGGCGGGTTCTGCTCTGCGAGCACCACGCCATCGCGTGCGGTGGGCAGCTTGCTTGCCGTCAACCAAACATGCACGGCCACCGCACCCCAAAACACAGCACAGGCCGATGCGCCGGCGAGAAGGATCACAAAGAGGATGTCAATAAGCACTGAATTCATGTCCCTGAATCGTAGGGGCTGCACCACCCAAATCTTGGATCTACCATCAACCGATGCCTGATTCCAAGGACCAACCCGCCCAGCCGACTTATCGCGCCCAGGAACCCCCAAACCCGCCCGCTGAGCATCCTTCACCTGCGGTCTACGAGATTTCAGTTGAAAACAGCCGACGGCTTGACGAGCTGGCAACCACACAATACGGGATTCCTTCAATCGTCCTCATGGAGAACGCTGCGATTGGGCTGTGCGACAAGGCTGTTGAAATGCTTCAAGGCACACGCAATCAACAGATTCTGATCGCGACGGGCCCGGGCAATAACGCCGGCGACGGGTTTGCCCTTGCCCGCCATCTGAGCAATCGTGGGTATGAGCCGATTGTTGTCATGGCGACCGCTGGGGAGCACATCGCAGGCGATGCAAAGATCAACCTCGACATCATCACGAAGATGAACCTGACGATGATCGATGCCCAGACCTACCTTGCCGAATCACCATCATCAACCCCCGGGCTCATCATCGACGCACTCTTGGGCACCGGGCTCACCCGCCCGATCGCAGGCATCGCGGGGAAACTTATCGACCATATCAATACCTACAAACAAACGGGGTCTTTGGTGCTGGCGGTGGATGTGCCCTCTGGGCTCAATGCCCAGACCGGCAAGCCCATTGGGGACTCAGTCATTTCGGCTGACCAAACCGTCACCTTCGCAGCACTCAAAGAGGGTTGCCGAGCGATTGAAGCCCAGCCCTATTTGGGAATCGTCACCGTTGCGCCTATTGGTATCCCGACCATGCTTCTGCAATCTCTGGCGACCGAGATCCACCAGCCTCGGGATCGGGCATAGTTCATCCTCCTTGAGGGTGGCGCAGCGGTATCGTCCCCGACTCCTCCACGATCTTGACCGCAACCAATCACAAAAGACATGCAGGAGCCGAAGACGGCACCTACATGGCACCCAGAAAGAGAGTAAGATCAATTGACGAATAAACTGTTCCTACAGGGCACCCGGCAAATTGGATAGCAATTAATGAATAGTATCGGCAACAATGAGACAATGCCTCTGACCAAATACCGATTTTGCAATCGAGTAAGAAGCGTTGACAAACAATTATTTGTCGAGAGCAATGACCCTGCGGTATTCATGTCAAAATTCATATCATTTCTCTTGTTTTTGTCATTCTTGGCTTGCCTAGTCTTCATTCTTTACTTATTGGATTCCCAGGGGGCAGTTCCAATAGATGTTGTTGTGCTTGCAACGCTATACGCCATTGTGTCGCTTGGGATGTCTATAGCACTTTATGATTATTCTAGAGGTGTTATTTCAATATGTAATGACGGCGACGTTTGTTTGGTTAAGTGCGCTAAGCCAAAATTTATTAATGTGACATTGAAACTTCTTTCTCCACGGCTGATCGTTACGCCAGTAAGAATTGAGGTTTTACCCAAAACACAAAAAGCAAGGCGGGATTCATTAGATGTTTTAGAGTGCAAGTATGGTCTCTGGTTGTGGGCCAAGAGGGGGGCGAAAAACAAACTTGCTTTGATAGAATGCTATAAAAATATGGACTTGGCCGAGGAGGGGGTTTTGGTGTGGCTTGATATTCTTGGTATAGAAGGTGAATTAGAAACATCTGGTAGTGCGATTCAATGTAGCTACACTTGCTACTCGACAAAAAATAGTGCCAGGCCCGTCGACTCGCCGTCTTCGTCGCAACTGGGTGGCGTCGAAGTGTCACCTTCAACTCCTCCACGATCTTGAGTTCGACCATACCAAAGACATGCAGGAGCCGAAGACGGCACCTACATGGCACCCAGAAAGAGAAATAAAATCAAATAATGATTAAGTTGTTTCGAAATAGCACTCGTCAGATGCCTTTTCGTTCTCCCCGCTCGCTTTCTTCCCCTACCCCCCCTTCAATTGCGCATCTGATTTATGAAGGTCTCCACTATGCGCATCCAAATGGAACTTGCTCGAATACTGATCCGCGAACTCAACCCTGCGCAGCTTATCGAGCTGCGAGAGGTTGGGGTTGATCGAGAACATGCGCGATCGTTCCCGATTGTCATTGGTATCTCCGAAGCCATCGCGATTGATCGTCGGCTCTCGGGCATCGAGATCGGCCGCCCGCTCACGCATGACCTGCTCGCCAACACCATTGAAGAGCTGGGTGCTTCGCTCGATTCGATCGCGATCACCCAGATCATCGATGGCACCTTCTATGCGACACTCAACCTCACGGACAATCGTGGGAATGAGATCGAAATCGATTCGCGCCCGAGCGATGCGATCGCGCTGGGGATCGCGGGCGATGTGCCGATCTTTGTTGATGAGTCGGTCATTGAGCACGCGACATTGCCGCCGATGGATGGGTTTGAATAAACAATATGGGTTTGAATAATCGAGTTGGGTTTGAATAACGAATGGGTTTAAATAATGAATACAGCTTCTGAATCGACCAGTGATTTCACGACCGGTGCCGACGCGCCGCGGTATCTCACGCATGAAATCCCCGGAATCGGAGGCCAGCTCAAAGCTCGCCCGCAGGATTTCCTCGTCGAAGAAATCCCGCTCTACAACCCCTCTGGCGAGGGCGAGCATATTTTCCTGTTTGTCGAAAAGCAAGAACTCACCACGCTCCAACTGCGTGATGCCATCTCACGCCACTTTAAGGTCAAACGCAAAGCGATTGGGCATGCAGGACTCAAAGACAAACAGGCGATCACCCGTCAGGTGATCTCTATTCATACCCCTGGGAAAACGCCTGAGGATTTTCCCAGCTTTGTCCATGATCGCGCCCGGGTGATGTGGGTCGATGTTCACGACAACCAGCTCAAACGCGGGCACCTCAAGGGCAACCGATTCTCGATCAAAGTCCGCGGCGTTGACCCTCTGCAGGTCCGCCATGCCAAAGCCGCTTTGGATATGCTCAGCGAGCACGGGTGCCCGAACCGGTTTGGCGACCAACGCTTCGGGTTCTTGATGAACAATCATCTTGTTGGACGGGCGATGATTCTTGGTGATGCACAAGCTGCAGTCGATCTGATTCTCTCGCCCAAGAAGGGTGCACCCAAGGGCAGTGCCGACGCTCGACAGGCGTTTGTTGACGGCAGATTCCGCGACGGG
>JAESSR010000065.1 GCA_016764015.1 Phycisphaerales bacterium | reverse complement strand
TGTTCATGATGTCGAGCCCGTCGATCTTGGCGGCTTTGATGCCGTAGCCTTTGGCGCGATCGATGAGGTTGTCGGCGTTTGCGGTGTGGCGGTGGATGGCGGTGCCCATGGAGTAGCCGTTGTTTTCGAGGATGTAGATGACTGGGAGATCCCAGAGCGATGCGAGGTTTTGTGCTTCGTGGAAGCAGCCTTGGTCGAGTGCGCCGTCGCCCATGTAGCAGAGCGTCACTTTCTTTTTGCCGATGCCCATGACTTCGAGTTGGTATTTTTCGGAGAATGCGAATCCTGCACCCATTGGTGTTTGTGCGGAGACGATGCCGTGGCCGCCGAAGAGCCAGTTTGGACGATCGAACATATGCATCGACCCGCCTTTGCCCTTTGCGCAGCCAGTGGTCTTGCCAAACATCTCAGCCATGCATGAGTTTGGAGTCATGCCTCTTGCGAGTGCGTGCCCATGATCGCGGTAGGCGGTGATGACGGGGTCATCGTGGTTGGTACATCCGATGGTGCCGACGGCTACGGCTTCTTGGCCGGTGTATATATGACAGAATCCGCCGATTTTGGCCTGTTGGTAGGCCTGCATGGTGCGGTTTTCAAACTCACGGATGAGTTGCATGTCGTAGAGCCATTTGACGAGTACTTCTTTTGGAAGCTCGGCGGCGGTCTTGGCTGTTGGTGCAAGGCCGGCTGCTGGCGAATCTGCTTTCGCGGTGTTCATGGTTGATTGCTCGTTGGAGGCGGCGGTTGCCTGGGTCATGGCGTCGTCCTTGATCTTGATGGTTCACCACTCGTACATACACGCATTCTTAAGCGTATTGGGCGGTGTATCTATACCAATACCAGCCGAACATCGGTGCTCGGCTGACTTATCACAGAGTATAGGAAGTCTGGCTAGATCATGCCAACTGGTGCAGCGAAGAATCAGCAGTGTTTTCGTGGCGGATTGGGTGATTTTGGAACACAGAATGCCCATTTTATCACGAAAAAACGCATTCTATGATCCCCGGTGCCGTGGTTAATAAACCCGGAGGGTTTTTAACTACGCTCTGTACTCTTCCATGAATCACCACAATTACCGTTCGTAGTTAACAATCTCTCTGAGATTTGTTAACCACAGCATCTAGGGCGAAGAGCGTAGTTAAAAATCTATTCGAGATTTGTTAACCACGGCACCATGGGTGTGCCGTTGAGTGTGTACTCTTGATTGGATATGCCAACGAAACGGTACAATATCATGGGGCAAGCACGGTTTGTCACATTCTCTTGCTACCACAGATTACCACTTTTAAATGATCCAAAGACAAGAAATGCATTCGTAGAGCAGATCGAGTTTCAACGCGAAAAACATCAACTCAGAATTGTCGCTTGGGTCATCATGCCTGAGCATGTTCATCTTATCCTGTGTCCGCTCGACGGCCAGATTGGGTCGTCACTCAGATCCATCAAGCAAGGATTCGCTCGATCGATGCTGGCGGGATGGAAGGCAAATCAATCAAACATCATTCAATCACTCACTGATCCTCGTGGCGTTGCTCATTTCTGGCAAAGAGGAGGCGGATACGATCGAAACATGAGAGATCAGGATGAACTCAACGAAAAGATCGAATACATCCATTGGAACCCTGTCCGAAGAGAGTTGGTTGAACAACCAACCGAATGGATTTGGTCTTCAGCTCGTGATTATGCGGGCGAAACAGGTCACATCAAGATTTGGAGAGAGTAATACTCCCGGTGCCGTGGTCTTGGTGCCGTGGTTAATAAACCCGGGGGTTTTTAACTACGCTCTTGGGTTAGGAGTAGGACCAAAGATCGTAGTTAAAAATCTCTTCGAGATTTGTTAACCACGGCACCGCCAATCTGCTCAATCCATCATTGAAGTCTTGGTGTTGTCCACCGTGGTCTGGGATTGGAGCAGCACGAGTGCTGTTTGGACTTGCAGATCAGTGCCTTCGGTGATGAGGGTGTTTGGGTCTGGGCGCTCGGCATCAACGATGATGTCGCCGTTCTCGTCGAGTGGCAAGACATCTGCACTCCGACGGAGCATCAAAGCTTCGGCCTGTTGGCTTGGGAGCATATCGACGACCAGGTCTGGGTCGATACCCCATTCGGTTGAGCCGGGGACTTTGTGGATCATGCGTGGCGCATCGATCTTGTAGTAGTTGGTCGTCACCTTCATGGCTGCTGCGCCTCCAGGGAGGAGGTAGACATTTTGGACTGATCCTTTGCCAAAGCTACGATGCCCGAGGACGAGCGCCTGGCTCTTGCCTTGGTGTGCCGATGCTTGGATCGCACCCGACAAGATTTCTGATGCAGACGCACTTCCTTCGTTGACGAGCACGACGACGGGGATGTCGGCGACGGATGTCCGAGCCGAGACTCGACGAGCGTCGTCGATCGAGTTGGTGATACCCGAGCTGTCAACGGTTTTGACGATCATGCCCGAAGGCACGAACCGTGATGCGAGGTTGACCGCTTGGTCGAGTAGCCCGCCGGGGTTGTAGCGGAGATCAAGGATCAGTGCGTTGAGCCCTTCTTTCTTCATTGCCTTGACGGCACGGTCAAACTCTTTGGTCGAGTCTTTGGTAAACCCGGTGAGGCGGATGTAGCCGATCCCGGCGTCTTTGTCGATGAAGTAGTCCCAGTCTTGATCACCAGCGCCGGTCTTGGACCAGCCTTTGACTGATGGAAGATCGATCTTCTGGCGGATGATAGTGAACTCTTTTTCGATGATTTCGCCGGCTTCGATTTCGCGTTCGACGGTGATGTTGACTTTGGTGTTGGCTGGACCTGTGATGATATCGACGGCTTGGTTGAGCCCGAGCCCGACGGCGGTGATTCCATCGATCTTTTTAATGATGTCATTGCTCTGTACACCCGCGCGTTGGGCGGGTGTGCCTTCGAGTGGGGTGACGATTTTGATGTTCTGGAACTCGTCAAGCTGGATTTGTACACCGATGCCGATGAACTCTCCCTGGGTGCTTCTGCGGAAGCGTGAGAGTTCGTCTGGCCAGATGATTGCGGTGTAGTCGTCGAGTGCGGACATCGCGCCGTTGCCGAACTCATGGAGCAATGCGGCTTCCATGATTCCGACATGCTCGTTTCCAGCAACTAAAACAGCATCAAGTGCCCTGCGGAGATCATATCCTGAAGCGGTGTGCTCCTTGGCTTGGATCTTTGCTTGCTGGGCATGGATGACATCGAGGAACTTGTTGCGGTTGGATTCTTTTTCGAGCCCATCAAACGCAACGGCCAGGTCGATGGTGGTCGCCATGGTTTCGATCGCATCAAGACCTGAGAGGATCAGGTCGTTCATGTTCACGCCGGTGGGGTGCTTGCGGGTTTTGCGACCGACATGCTGATCGGCGGAGCGTTGGATTGCTGTGCGGACAGTGACCGAGTTGACGCCTTTGAGTTTTTCATGGAAGTCATCGCCGTAGGCGTTGTATGGCGGCAACGGGTCCATGCCCTCGTCGATTCGACGCTGGTTGCGGATTTCCCAGAGGCGTTCTGGGGCGTACATCCGGATCATGGCGAGTCGGCGTGAGAGTCGTTTGACATCTGGTTTGTAGATGCCGCTGGGATCGTGGATGGCGTTGAGTCGGTAGTAGAGTTCCGATGCGATCATCCAGTCGCCAGTTTCTTCGGCTATCTTCGCAGCCTTGACCGAGATATGAATGGCATTGGATACATTGGCATCGGAGAAGAACTTGTCGTCGTCGTTAAAAAGCATCTGCAACTCGACTGATGCGGCGAGGGCTTTGGAGAGCTCGATGCCCGATTGGTTTTCATCGTAGTTTTCGAGATGCTCAAGCAGGCGCTTGTCAGCGTCGGTGATCTGCTCTTCGCGGGTCGCTTCGCGTTTGTCTATGTTTGTTTGGAGCAGCTCGATTGAAGCGAGTAGGTTTGCATTGAGGCTCGTTTGATCCCAGTTGGATGGGGTGAGCAATGAGTCGAGTGCGGCCGAATCGCCTTTGATCGCGGCGTCCCAGATCGAGTTTGGTGAGGTGTAGAGTGCAACTTGGGTCGCTGTCGGGGCGGGCTCGTTTGAAGCTGCGAGTGCGGTGCCTGAGAATGTGGTCAGCAGACCAATGATTCCAATGGCGCCGATGATCCCAACAGTGCCCAGTGTGGTCGCTTTCTTTGTCCAACTCGTCATTTTGACTCCAATCATGAGCATCGTGGGTTTGAGAACCCTGTCAGCGGTGAATCTATCTATACCTATACGCCTAGTTCTTCGGCGGTTCGTATACCCCTTGGTGAACATCCCGACGGATCAGTTTATTGCATCGGCGAGTATCGGGCGTCGTAGTTCCCACAGGCGGTATAACACTTGTTGTACGAACGACCCGATAAGAAGTTTCCCAATCTGTGAGGTGGGTTGGCAGATTTAGGGAGCGTGCATCGAAATGGATCGGTCTTTGCGAATCAAACCCAAGCCTAGTAAACCAGATACGACGACGGCTGTTGACACAAGGAGAATCACCCAGATGCGGAAAGAATCAGGATCGCCACCAGAGAACCAAAGCCCAGCGAGCCCACAAAGCGGACCGAGTGTATAGCCAAGCCCGATGACCGCTTCGTGCTTGCCGCTGGCATCGACCTCGGCGTTACCGACCGCCATCGCATAGTAGAGTGCACCGTAGTAGGTGATCGCCATGCCGACCCCCATGATCAGCAGTCCGATCGTGAGGATGACCAGCCCAGCGCTTTGAGCGATCGGCGAGAGCATGCAAGCGCTGAACCCGACGAGCAACAATCCCATCCCGGTCCAAGGCGTCCACCATTTTCCATGCCATCCGTGCCAGCGTTCAAAGAAGAGGAACAGGAATACGCGCGAGGTGAGCCATGCGCTCGCCAGGGGTGTCTTCCAATGGATATCGACCCCGAGTTTGTCTTCGACGATCGGGAGCAAAGGCGAGAGGGCCGAGAGCACGATGTACGATGCGATGAGCATTACTCGGAACACGGTCAACAAGGGAACATAGATATCAGGGTGAGGCTCGTGGTGCTCGGGAAGATGTTTCGGCGGGTGCGATGGGAACCAATAGAGCATGCCTCCCATGAGCAGTTGAAGGATGCCCAAGAGTGCGATGATCAGGAATGAGTTGTGCTCAAGGAGCGGGGCCATCAGCCAGAAAGAAAGCACCAATGCGCTCGACCAGGTGATGTTGAACTTGCCTATGGCGGATCGGAGTTGCTTGCCGGATCGCCCGCCTGAGAGGTAGCTCTCGATGATCGGCCAGAAGAGCCCGGTCGCTGGCGAGAAGATGATGATGAAAATCCAGAGGGCGCGTTCGGTGTGTTCAGGCGCAAAGCTTTGGGCGAGGATCGGGAGCTGGCAGGCAAAGGCGATGATGAGCAAGGCGACGCCCAAGAGCCCGCGTGGGGTGAGGAGTCCTGTGTTGAGTGCGAGCTTGGCGACGATTTTTCCTGCGAGCAGTGCGCCGATGATATAAGTGAAGCCGAGGACGAGCGCGAGGAGCAGGTTCATCTTCTGCCCGTACCCAAGCCCCTGTGTCGCGATAAATGAGAACCCGTTGGTGACGGCCCCGGTGCCCAGTGAACCCAAGAATGTGAGCACCAGCACCGCCCACAATGGTGTAGGGGGTGTGGGGCAGTCAGAGTGTTTGTGTGTGATCGTTGCCATTTGGTGTAGGCGATCGTAGACTCATTGCTGCCTGCTGGGAAACCAGTAGGCGAAGCATGATTCTGGTCCCGTAGCTCAACTGGATAGAGCGTTGGCCTCCGAAGCCAGAGGTTCTGAGTTCGAATCTCAGCGGGATCGTTCGAAGCCTCCG
>JAESSR010000064.1 GCA_016764015.1 Phycisphaerales bacterium | reverse complement strand
ATGGCCCAAGCAATCCCAGGCTCAAAGTTCTACATCGTCGCCCGAGGCCGATACTCACAAACCTCCAAAACCACCTTCCAACTCCTCTGCCGACCAGAGATGAAAAAAGTCTACCCATCCTTCCCCATGTCCCATGTCATCGACATGCCCGAAGTGATGGCCGAGATCGACGCCTTCCGCGCCAAGCTCGCCGAACACTTCATCACCTTCGATCCCGGTGATGTCGACGAAAAACTCCTCCTCGACCGCGCACTCGACGCCGCCAAAGAAGGCAAAGACTTCTTCGATCACCAACCCCACCAGCTCGGAGGCGTAGAGCACAAGCTCGACCCCATCAAAATGACCACCCGAGAGGTCCTCGACATCGCCGGCGATGTTGATGGCCAAATCTACATGCGCGACTTTAAACTCATCGATCAATCAGACATGATCGTCTCCCTCGTTCCCGAACTCATCTCCGACACCGGCAAAGTCATTCCAGCATTAAGCAGCGGCGTAGAACGCGAACTCAGCACGCCTGGGAGCACGCCAAAGAAGTCTATGTCGTCTGGAAACCTTCAAAGAACCCATCGCCCTTCATCACCGAGACCGCCACCAAGGTCTTCAAATCCACCGAAGAAGCCTTAGAGTACTTCGAAACTCAAGGCATGTTCGCCCCAAAGAACCTCTTCGGCAACTAAAATAGTTGCAAATTTCATACTGACCCAACAACATTGGCGCAGATATCCATGTACTATGCTCGCATTAAAACAATGCGTATTGTTTTTTGTCGGCATATTTATCAGTATACGGAGTGAAATATGAAAAATGTCTATTTGTCAATAGCCTCAATAGGTTGCCTTACTGCTACATCATTAGCAGATGGCAATATTTTTTCTGAAATGCAGTTTACTATTCGAGCAGGAGAAAATACAAGTTTTAATATTTTTAGTCAATCGTCTAGCGGATCAGCAATCGCGGCCATTCAACCAGGTGATTGTAGTCCCGAGTGTTCTGGGGTTGATCTTGATGTTCAAGTGGATTCAATCACAGGGCCTGGAACGACTCTTGTTGAATTTGGTGTCGTTGTTGCCGATGGAGGAACATGTCAAGCCAGTGTAGGCATTCTTAGTCAGGCTTTTTCAAGTTCTTCCCTTATATCAGTTGTCGGAAGAGTTACCGGTAGTGGTAGCGGAGACCATTGCACTCTACTTTGTATTTTGGGAGGATCAGCAAGCAGTGAAGTAAATTATGAAATTATAGTAGATAATGGAGGGACGGGCTCCGTTGATATCGACTTCCCGAATGACTGTTTGTTTGCTTTTTCATCAAATGCAAATACACCACGAACAGTGACAGCAAATATTATTTGCATCGATGGCCCTAACGGCACAACAATTATCCCAAGCTCTTCAACACAGATTGGCCTTGCAGTCGTTCAAGCCTGCGCCGGCACAGTCCCAGCAAGCCCCGGAGTGTATGGTATGTCATCCATATTTATCAGTATTACTGATTCCATCCACGATGTGACGGGCGATGGCAGATTTAATGTGGAAGATTTAAATTTCCTCCAAGGAATCTTGGGGACACCAGATGCCTTCAACGCCCAATACACAAACCTGTTTGATTACAATCAAGATGGAGAAGTCGATCAAATAGATGTTGATAGAATTGGAAAATTTATTGATGCAGGCTTGTCTAGTGGCCTCTTTGGTGACACGAATCAAGATGGTGTTGTCGATTGCTGTGATTTAGATGGCTACGACAGCATTTTTGGCAGCACATTTAACTCCGCAAACACTGTGTACATCGCTGAACTAGATTGGGATCTAGATGGCGACATTGATGCGGTTGATCAAGTTGAGTTCAATAACACAGCATGTGCTTCAGATCTAAATGATGATCATGTAATCAACTTCTTTGACATAAGCCTTTTCTTATCACTCTTTGATGCTGGTAGCCTCACCGTTGATTTTAATGGTGATGGTGTATTAAACTTCTTCGATATTAGCATCTTCTTGTCTGCCCAGAATAAATCTTGTTCCTGAGATTGAATCTCTTTCGTCAACTCTACCTGTGGTCATTTGATCACAGGTTTTTTATTGCATGAACTGGCGCACAAAAACGCCCTGGCCAGCAAACACACAACCAGAGCATCTCAAAGTAAAAGTCCTCTTACTTAATCACCGACGACGACGCATAAGCACCAACCCCATCGGCGCGATCGCAAACATCGTCCCCGGCGACGGCACAGCCACCGTCACAAACGAGACCATCCCTATCCCGCCATGCACATGGCAGTGATACTCGTACACACCAACTTCCTCGAAGGTGAACTCAAAGAAGGTCGTATCATCGTCAGTCGGTGCTCCGGAAAAAAACAGATCACCAGCCCCGTCAGATCCGGGTAGGCCACTGACCACATTATGAAGCCCCGATACCCACTCCCATCGGACCGTATCGCCCACAGTGATATTCAAATCAATATCCATATCGAGCATCCCGTCAAACACAAACGATGACCCATCGAGTTCAACAACGAATGTCTCCCCCTGAGCGACCATCCCAACACTTGCGATCAACGCCAAAGCGCACACCGAGCTGTTCTTCATATTTCTCATCGCAAAATCTCCTCTTCTATAAGCTAAATCGAGCCCATCGCACAAGCCATGAGCAACCAAACTGGCCAAGCCCCCTCTTACCGATCGCCTTGCCCTACACATATGTATACTCCCTCTTTGACCATCTCCGGACCCACTAAATAGCGGGTTTCAACTTCTGAACAACACCAACAGGCAAACGCATCTATCATTACACACGACCCAAGATTCACTCCCCCGGAGCACCCATGCCAAGACTCACCGTTATCGAAGGCCCAGACGAGGGCAAATCCTTCGTCCTCCCCACCGGCGAGCCTCAGCTCATCGGCCGATCCTCCGAAGCGCTCCCTATTACCGACTACACCGTCTCTCGCAGACACTCCGAGCTCACACCCGATGGCGACATCTGGTACCTCTCCGATCTCAAATCACAAAACGGTACCCTCGTCAACGGCGTAGCAATCGTCAACCGCATCCGCCTCGAAAGTGGTGATGAAATCCGTGTCGGCGCAACTGTCCTGCTCTTTGGTGATCCAACCAAAGGCATCAGAAAACCATCCGTGCTCATCACCGACGATTTCGATCTCGAAACCGAAGTCGAAGCACGGATCACCGCGCCCAGCGATTCCTACATCGCAACCGACATCACCGACGATCCCCAGAACGATGCAAACGCCGGCGAAGCGGCGATCGATCACCTCCGCGTCATCTACACACTCACCTCCATCACCGCCCGCATCATGAACAACCGCGAGCTGCTCGAAGCCGTCATGGAACTCGTCTTCAACGAGTTCAAGCCCGAGCGAGGCGTCATCATGATCCCCGGCGCAACCGACGAAGACCAAATGGTCCCGGGAGTCGTCCGTTATGCCAACGAACCCAAACCCGAAGAAGCACAAACCATCCATGTCTCACGCACCATCCTCAACGCCGCGATGATCGGCGAAGGCGTCCTCTCCACCAATGCCATGACCGATCCACGATTCGCCGCCGGCGACTCGGTACAAAAATACCAAATCCGCAGCGCACTCTGCGCTCCAATCGTTTTCGGCGATCACTTCTTCGGCGCGATCTACATCGACTCTTCCACCCAGCACCACGCCTTCGTCCGCGAACAACTCGCCCTGCTCAACGCCGTCGGTCAGCACACCGGGCTCGCGCTCGCAAACGCTGACGAGCACCTCAAACGAGTCAACTCCGAACGCATGGCCGCCATCGGCGAAACCGTCGCGTCCCTCTCGCACTCGATCAAAAACATCCTTCAAGGACTCAGAGGCGGCGCCGATGTCGTCGAAATCGGACTCAACAAAAACGATCTCGCCATCGCCCAAAACGGCTGGGGCATCCTCCGCCGAAACCTCGATCGCATCGCATCGCTCACCATCAACATGCTCGCCTTCGGGCGCAAACTCCAGCTCGAACTCGAACTCTCCCGCCTCAACAAAATCGCAGACGACTGCGCCCTGCTCCTCGAAAAACAATGCCAAGAAAAGGGCGTCGCCCTCATCGTCGATGCCGATGCTGAAATGCCCCCCATCATGGTCGATCCAAACCTGATCCACCAAGCCCTGATGAACCTGCTCACCAACGCGCTCGAAGCAGTATCCCCAGAGTCAGGGGTCATCACCGTCCGCGTCGCATTCAATGAATCACGCCCAGACCCAAACAAGCCCGGAGCCATGCTCCGCCCAGCCGCCACCATCGCCGTCATCGACAACGGACCAGGTGTCGAAGAAGAAAAACTCGCCTGGATCTTCGAACCCTTCAACACCACCAAAGGCTTAAAAGGCACCGGGCTCGGACTCGCGGTGACCAAACGCATCGTCTACGAACACAAAGGCAGAATCCGTTTAGAATCCACCCCAGGCAAAGGCGCCAGTTTCCGAATTATCCTCCCGGCTGATCTGGACACCATGCTCGACCCATCCGCCACCTCCAACCGCCACGGCCAAGTCATGACCGACTCCCTCGGACTCCTTTAATCGCCGAACCTAATGAAACTGCCATTCAGTTTGACATCCTCTTTCTCCTTCCCCGGTCCTCCGGGGGAGGCCGCACGCGCATCGTGACGGAGGGCATCTTTACTCCCTCTTTCCTAATCCCTAATCCCCAATCCCTAATCCCTTCCCAAAAACAAAGCCGAGCTGGGGGGGACATCCCAGCTCGGCCACGGAGTTGTCGCCGGTCATCCACCTCGGCGACAATCTACGGATCAGGGCGTCATCTCTCTCCCCGCTGACACACACCCAATCCGCCACACATCTCAGGCAACTCGCTCGAAACCCGCACACACACGCGAGTCAAACCTGAGATATAGCTTGTAGATGCCCTTTGTCGATATATCGATCGCCTTCTCAGACAACCAAAGACCTCTTCAATTGATCCGGATGTTGCTCAACCAGCAAAGAATGCTTGGCTTCGCACCTACCCACCCGGCATCGGGGCATCTACGCATCTTCAAACAAACCGAAAATGCTCAAGCCGTCGATTCCGGGGACACAGAACCGACGAGCAAGGCTCATCCTCATAGATATCGCTTTGGATCGCACACACACGAGCGAATCAGAACGGGAGAACCTGTAGTTTTCTCATCCAAGTTGTTTCTCAAACTGCTCTTGCCCAAACACAGACATTGCTCTTAGAACGAGCCAGAAATCGCAGTTCGTCTTCGGCCTGACATGGCCACACTCCCATACGCACGCTGCGCCCACCGGTTTCAGGTCAGGTTGCAATGTTCAACCACTTTGTTCTCAATTGCCCATTTATGCTTCATATATCGCATAGCCGACCCCATTCATTCCCGCTCATGACGCACCAACCCCGTCACCGAAACCGCCGCCAGCGTCGTCACAATCCAACCCATCAAGATATGCACAGGCAGATACACCGATTTCACCCAGCTATCTTTAGGCGTCCAATAAGTCTCCTGATGCAGATTCACCAAAGGCAAAAACGCATCCGCCGAATAAGCAATCGGCCGAAACGCCGGATAGTCAGAAAGCCAACCACTCTCCTTCGGATCAGTATCCTGAGCATTCTTAATTGCCAACCCCTGCGTCTGCTGCATCCCCCCAGGATTCGGATCATTCGCATGCACAAAGTCATGGGGATCGAAATCGCTGAACACCAACGCCCCAACAACAATAAACCCCGCCACCCAATACAACGGCCGCCCCCGGCTATATCCATGCCCGGCAACCATGCCATACAGCAACATCCCCAGCCCACGCAGCATCGCCCAAACCCGATCTTTCCGACGCTGCTCTGAATGCTGCGGCGAACGCCGCTTCCATTCGCCGGCACTTCGCCATCTCCTCCAAGCCAATCCGATTCGAAAACTCTTCCATCGCCATTGATCTTTGCGCCCACCCCGAAGCCAGTGCCAAAGACATAACGCCTGGAACGACAAAACAGGAAACTTATTATTGAACCGCGCCATCTCCCGACGCCGAGCACACGCCCGCATAATCAACCGCCCGCGCCCCTCAAACCCATGCTCTCGGAGCACTTTCGCGAGTTGTCGATACGGCTGAGGATCAGGAACATATTGAGTGCTACCATCGCGCCGGCATGTTCGATCACTCTTTTTCAACCACGCAAGACGATCCTTGACCGAACCGATAGCCTCTGGATAAATCGCTCGATATCGGAAATCTGTCAGTCGAATTTGTCTTGGCCACACATGCATCGCATCGGCAAAATATCCAATCTCCAAACTTGTCAAGTTTACTTGCCCACTGATGCGCACACCGTCTGGAATCATAAATGCACCGTGAACCACTGCACCCTGTAGATTGATTGATTTCCCGTTCGTATTGATAAACACACCACCATGCAAATTTAAATCGCCATGAATAACAGCTCCGATCAGATTAACTTCCCCTTCCAATCGACACCCGTTCCTCATGAACAGGCTCCCACCAATAACTACTCGATCGGCACAGATAGGCTGCCCGTTAGGACAACGGCAGATACTGTTTTCAATGGCTAAATCGCCAGAAATATTCGCACCTGCAAATCGCAACTCGCCATCAGATACAAAATTATCAGTCAAATTCACATTTCCCTTAATAGAAACGCGATCCGCTGACAACACAAATGATGTTTCTGGCAATTCAGTATCTTTGTGTTTCAGTCGGCTGAAACATCCTGCCCCACACTCCAAACTTCCGCCGATTGTTGCCCCCACCAAGCAAACCTCTCCGATCGAATGAAAGTTATTTTTCAGAAATACCGAGCCGGAAATATCACTTCGCTCTATATTCAGCGACCTTCTCAATGATGCGACAAAAAAACCGGCGACACAGTTGATGTCCCCATTTATGGTCGCCCCTTGGAGTCTAACTTCACCTTTCGACAAGAAGCCTTGATTGAAGTTTAAATCGCCTTCGACATGTATCCCATCGGCAACCAATCCATTTAATGTAGATCCCCAATAATTTACCCCTTGTGTATTAGCAGAACTCATCCATATCTGATCTCCAAATAGGCAATAGACAAACCCAAGTCGGAATGGAATACTTGCCCCGCTCAGATCGAGATCACCATCAATTTTTGCTCCAACAACATTTAATCCAAAAGGATCAACCAAGTCTTTGGCGTTGTCGATGACACAAATCCATTTCAGAATCACACTTCTTATTTTCCGGTTTTCTCCCCAAGACTTTTCACCATCCAGTTCAATAACTTCACCTGATTCAATTGCATTTTTATATCTCTTGATTTCGGTTTCATTTCCAAAATACACTTCAATGCCCATTGCCGCCGCGCGGAGCATCTTCTCCTCCCCTCCTTCCAACTTTCCAAACTCTACGACCGCCAACTCCACCAGCTCATCCGCCCGCCTCCGCTGCCCCGGCGTCGCCGCCATACTCTTCGATTCTGTCATTGGGTCATCCATTGTCAAAAATATACCAAACAAAAGAGGCCCACCACGAAGATGAGCCTCTCAATCGTATGGTATATCACTTGCCCTACGAAGCAGCGTGCTCCGCTTCACCCTTGGTAAAGGTAAAGCTCGATCCGCTCGCATCGACGATAATCGTGTCGCCGCTGCTGAACTCGCCAGACAAGATCCGACCCGCCAACGGGTTCTCGATCCGCTTCTGAATCGTCCGCGCCAAAGGCCTCGCTCCATACGCCGGGTCATAGCCCTCCGCGATCAACTGCTCACGAGCCGCATCGGTAAACTCGATCCCGATCCCACGATCACTCAATCGCGAGACCAACGCACTCAACATGATCTCAGCGATCCCAATCAGCGTGTCCTTGCCGAGCTGATGGAACACCACCGTTTCATCAATCCGGTTGAGCAACTCAGGACGGAAAAACTGCTCGCGCATCCCGACATCAAGATTCACATTCATCTCGCCGGTTTCAAGGTTCGGCTTCATGCCCTTGGCATCAAGATCAGCCCCCGGCCCGCGCCGGATCAAATCACGCACCGCTGCTTCGAT
>JAESSR010000063.1 GCA_016764015.1 Phycisphaerales bacterium | reverse complement strand
CTTGCCATAGATTTTATGTCTAATAAGAAGTTTTCGGCGAGTTCGCCTGGTGGCGTTTGAGCCTGAACTGACAATGACGCGCTAAAGCACAAGGCCGTGAAAGCTGACATAAGTGTACGAAACACCTCCATATTATTGTCCCTTCGCCGTGAGGTGATATCGGGAAAATCTCGGGGCTAGGCTCGGTTCTCTATTTTCTACGCGAACCAAGACAGGGCGGCTCATATCCACGGTCAAGGGAGAGGTGCCACGTGCGATGCGTTTTCGAGTTACAGCATCAAATACAGTGAGGCGATATTTTATATCCGCCAGATCCGGTTCAAAGGTTATTTCAGCAGAGCCAGAGCCAGTTAACTTCCAGATATCGACATTGTCGTCATAACCAAAATGTCCTCTAACCGTTTGTCCGATGGTGAAAGTTTTGAAGTTTTCTGCCTCAATGTCTCCAGGCGTATCACCCCATTCACCATCATGCGCAGGGGTGATGGTGATTTCAAACAAGCTGTCGGCGGCTACTCGGTCATAGGCGTCACCTACGGCAATGACAAAGCCGTTACCTTTTGTATCTACGTAATAGGCAGCGGCATTAGATCCAGGAAGGCCAGTAACGCGCGCCCGACGAGAAGCAGATCTTGTCCCGTCAGGGTTTTGAATTTCTACAGTAAATGCTCCAGTCCCCACGGTCGCCTCTATTGGCCCGTCAGGGCCATCAATCATCCGCCAAGATTGGAGCAAGTTACGAACAGTCGCGCGCTCACCAGAGCGAGATTTTACCTTGTAATATCGATACTCTCCTTTTTCTAATAACTCTCCAATCGTATAGATGCCCGGTTTAATGAGCGTGGCATTTTCATAATCTTTGCCACCCATTACAGGATTATCACAAGTGGGTTTTTCACGTTGTGTTTTGGAGGCAACAAAATCGACAATGTCATCAATGGCTCGGTTAAGCTCTTCGCCAGAGGATGCGTCCAAATAAGACCCTTTGCCAGCTCGAGCGACATTTTCCATTTGCAGGCGTTGTGCCTCATTCAAATCATAACCGACCACAATTGTGACTACGCCACCCTTGCCCTGTTCGATATCAGCGGCGATGTCTGTCGGATTCCCGCCACAGGTTTCTTCACCGTCCGTGATCAGCACAGCTAGTCTGCTCTGGGCTGGAATTTTCTTTAAATCTTCTGCTGCCGCTTGAAGACTCCTTGCGATAGGTGTGTAACCATATGGTTCCAGCTCTTTAATTTTGCGGGCGATCATGGCGCTTTGATCTGCTTCGAATCCAACTAATAATTCTGTGTTTGGACATGACATTTCCGGCGTTTTGGGTACCGATCGGTCAAATCCGTAGGCACGAAGGGCGGTTACAGCATTTTTTCCGTCTAGCTTACTTAGGGCTGCATTGAGCGCTTTTCGTGCAATGTTCATTTTTGTTTGGCCGTTCTGGCGCCCAGCCATTGATCCGCTAGCATCGAGAATAAATTCAATCGCGACTGGGTCTTGCATGGGCATTGGACGTTCTGTTTCGTCCGCCGCGTCTTTATTCTTCGCGTAACTCATCATGTCTTTCGATATTTGGTCAAAGGCGGGGCATTGATCGATGCCCGTATGTACTGAAATACGCGATGAATGGCCGCCTTTTCCAGCCATTAAAGGGCCAAATTGAACATTCGGCGTTTCCACATCCGTATCAATTTCGGATAAAGGTGGTACATCTCCATCTGGCCCTAGGCTGGGAGGTGTGCCTGACCCTTCTGAGCTGTCGGGTATGACGCCGTCTGGTGGCGTTCCTGACATAGGTACAAAATCTTTGGCTGAATCGACTAGGTAAAAATCGCCACCAGATCCTAAAGCGATTTGAGATAAAGCACCCGTTCGTTCAATTTTTTTAAAAAAGGCAATGACGTCAATTTTAATATTGCTTGGCAACGTCTCAGCCAACCATGGGGCTTCGTCATAACCTGCGCAGCTCTCTGTGGTATCGGTTATTAGAATGATCCGCCCCCCACCAATCTTTTTCAAATCTGCAATGGCTCTCCTTAGGGCGGCCGTATGATTGGAGGTAGTGCCAGAGGCTCCAATTTGCGCTTTGAATGCCGTTACAGAGTCTGCATCAAGGCGATCGCCAAACGGAAAATCAATCACTTGAGCGTTACAACCTTGCTCTTTATTCGAATCGTTTCCGATAGAAAACCTTCTGAAAGAGACATCATTTCGACCCGTAATATACGGCGTCAAACTGTCGATGAATAGACGTGTGGCCTCAATTTTTGGCGCTGGTGCGACAACCCATTTTCCAGGACGCCCCTCTTGGTCGTACAAAATAATTAGAGGCGTTGTGTCATCCAACCGATATACGGTTTGAGAACGGGCATAACTGTTAACGCAGAACTGTGAGAGAAAGCCACCAATGATTAGCGAGACTAATGTACGCTGCAGTAGGTCAGCCACTTTCATTCGAACTCCAAATAAATTAAATCTAGACTTACGGGAGGTATTATAATAAAAATTGCGAAGATTTCAATGAAATAATTTTCGGTGAAATTATATTTAGAAATTAGGTTTGGTAATTGCGATATGAGCGCTTCACGGATAGGTAAGAAAATAACACGAAAAGAGCAGGCCAAAAAGACGCGTACAGCTATCCTTAACGCGGCCGCAGACGAGTTTTCGAAAAACGGTTATCACGGTACAAGAATCGAGACGTTGGCAAAGCACGTCGGCATTTCTATGTCGTCTATCTATGTGCATTTCAAAGATAAGGCTGCGGTCTTCGAAGCTGTCATGTCGCAAGCGGCTAACTTGTTTACCGAAAAATTGAATATACGAATTGATCAACATTCGTGCCCTAAGACTCGGGATTTAATTGTGATAAACTCTGCCATATCATTTGCGGAAAGCTATCCAAGCATGTTCCGCATTATTATGAATACTGGAAAGGCAGAAAAAAGCGGGCGAACCATAGTCGCGGAAATGATCGAGAAGACGCGCCGTGTACAATACCCTAAGGGCAAAGTGGATGGCGTTTTTTGGCCTCATCTCCATGAGACTGTTACTGCCGTGTTCGAAACAGGCGTTGTCTTTGTTGTATTGGACTGGTGGCTCGACAACCCAAGCAAGGCCTCACGTAACGACATTTTGAAAACACTAGTCAATGTGAGACGATATGGTGTGGAAATTCCGAATGACTCTGGGCATGATTTTTTGACCGATGATGATATTATGTCCTTCAATCGCGAAAGGGCAATTGTCGATTGAATCTCGTTGCCCAAACCGTGTTTAATTGACGTAATGACTGCGTGGTTTAACCATCTCAACGGCATTGTCAGAGTAAAATAGTTTAAATTTAAGAAGCTGTTTTCTCCCTAGTTTAAGCAGCAATTTGCCTCCACTTAGCTAACGCCAAACCTCGGTATTCCTTAAATATGTCTCTTCGATTTAGATGTCGTTCGTGGTTAAAGTGATTGTGAAGTTGGGCGTTTTTAGTATAAAACCACACCCTCTTGACGTTCACTTTTTGTTTCCCATATATACTGTAATGGTAATTTAGGAATAAATATGAGTGACTGGAGATTGAGCGCTCCTACGTTAAGAAAGTGGCGTGACAAGTTTTTAAAACACATCGCTAACACAAATTCGCCCGAAACATTCGACACTTTTGATAAAGACTATG
>JAESSR010000062.1 GCA_016764015.1 Phycisphaerales bacterium | reverse complement strand
GCGCAACTCTCTGTGACTCTCCGCCGCTGACCAGCGCGATCTGCGTACCTGCGCTCGTCGCTCCCACAAACTTGGCATCCACGACGGCCCTAAATTCTTCTCTCGACACGGATCCTGAGTGGCCCAACTACATGCCGGCGATCTTGACATCCTGGCGTGCCTGATGGATGCGCTGGATACAGAACGAACATTTCTCCATCACACCTCGGCTGCGAACCGTGACATCTGGGTTGAACTGCATCTTGGAGATCTCGTCGAGCTTCTTGCGAAGCCGAGGCGGGATGAAGTTCTGGTTAAATGTACGATCCTTAGCGATCGTCTTCTCGAACAACTCATCGGCCTTGACCGAGGTGTAGTTCGGGTTGAGCCCGCCGTTGAACTTCACAACGCCGTAGTCGAAGAAGTTGAACCGACGCACCTTGTACGGACAGTTGTTCGCACAGTAGCGTGTACCGATACAACGGTTGTACGCCATGTCGTTGGTGCCCTCGTCGCCATGAACAGTCGCGTTCACTGGGCAAACGGTTTCACACGGCGCGTTTTCACAATGCACACATGCGACTGGTTGAATCAGTATCTCGTCTGGGCTGTTGAGGTCGTCGCCGACGAAGTAGCGGTCCATGCGGATCCACTGCATCTCGCGTCCCTTGGCGACCTCGCTCTTGCCGACGATCGGGATGTTGTTCTCGCTCTGACACGCGATGGTACAGACATTACAGCCCATGCACGAGTTCATGTCGATCGACATCCCCCACTGCGGGCCTTGAGCATAACGAGGTGGTACTTCTCGTTTGAGCGCGTCGTTGGTGTGAAGATTGGCGGAATCTGCGTCATCGTATGAATCGTTAAGCGGATTCTTGTAGATGCCAACATTCGCAGGCGTATGCGCCAACTCGCCGAGCCGCTCGGCAGCGTTGAGTTCTGAACTCTCGTTGCCATAGATTATATCTTTGACAACTTGGGTTTCATCGCCGTATTTTTCCCACCATTTTTTGTCCATCGCACGAACGAGCGTGTGACGCCCTTCGAGCGACCAATGGTTCTGCGTCGAAGCGATGGTATAGGTGCCGCCGGCCTTCTTGATGCTCGCCCCGCGAGTCACCATGCCAGTGTTTGCGGGCTTGATGGCGTAGGTGTTGTGTCCAACGCTGTAGCCAACCTTGCCGACGATCTGACGGCCATACCCGAGCTTCACCGCCAGGGTATTGTCGGCCATGCCCGGCAAGATCCAAGCAGCGCCGGTCATTGTTTGACCATCGAGCGTCACAGTAATCTTTTGTGCCTGAGGCATCTGCTGCTTGGTGTATGGGTTGAACTCGTCCTGCCATGAATGCTCTGGAAGTACACCGAGCGCCTTGGCGGTGTTCGGGCTCATCAGGATTGGGTTATCCCAGACAACCGATGGGCCAAACTCCGGCAGCTCTTGGAGCCACCCGTTGTTAGCACACTGCCCGTTGTTGTTGTTCGAGGTGTAGAACACCACATCCATTGAATCTTGACCCGGCGCAGTGTTGGCATGGCTGCGAGCAGCCGCCATGAGCACCTTGGTCATCGAGACATTGCCCGCAACCGCGTTGTCCTTGCCTGCCTGCATGCCGTCGTGCAACGCACGCTTCCATGAGCGATCAAAGCCAGCGGTGCCGATCGAGCCATTGCCCATCAGTTCCCATGATTCACGAACAATCGCGTATCCCTCAGCGTGCGTATCGCCCGCGAGTGTTGCGAGGAACTCAATATCCGAATGTGCTGGTTCATAGAGCGGCGCGATCATTGGCTGAACAATCGAAACCGTGCCGTCGCTTGATGCGACATCGCCCCATTGCTCGAGATAGTGCGTGCCGTTGAGTGACCATGTCGAAACGATTTCGGTCTCGGACATCCCCACGCACAGCGTGATGGTGGTCGTTGCTTTCGTGAACGCATCAGCGAAGTTGAGTGAGCCCGGCGCGTCGTAGACTGGGTTGGAATCAATCGTCACGAGTGTATCAATGTGACCGGCATTGAGTTCGTTCGTCAGTGCGCTCAGTTGAGCATTGGAATCACCTGAAAGTTCAGGCGCCATGCGATTCACCGAAACCTGAAGACCCATCGCACCGAGCGAAGAGTTCATCGCCATGCACAACGCCCAGTCCTCAGCACTGAGATCATCACTCGGCACAACAACTGCGTGCCCATGATGATCGGCCAAGTCTTTGGCGATCTCGGCGATATCTTTGTGAGACATGCCCGTCACCGTTGTGTTTGGCAAACCGGTTGCATTCACGCCGGTGTGCGAGAACACAGCTTTGGCGAGTGCAACGGTAAAGTTGTGCATCTCGGATGGCGAAACACGGAACCGGTGATCCGCCAACGAGCCGGCTGCTGTTGGCTTAGATTCAATCGCGTACAAACGCGACATCGAATCGTGCCCCTTGAGCACCTTGCGGGTGCTGGCAAATGTGCGTGCATTCTTGAGGGCTTCTGGGCCATCACTCATGAAGTCTGCATCAATCGAAACAACACGCTTTGCACCAGAGAAGTCATAGCTGACTGCATAGGGTGAACCAAACGCCAATGTCGAGCCATCGATTGCGCCGCGAGACTCAGCCGGGTTCCAGTACACAACGGTTGCCTTGGACCAGCGAGCCTTGATCGCGTTGATCAGGCGTTGGCGTGTTGGGCTTGATTTTTTATCAACGATGAACGCGAGCCCGTTGCCGTTGTTGGCATCGAACTTGGCGAAGTGTGTTTCTTGCCAGAGGTTGAAGTCATCCCATGTCGCGTCGAGCTTGCCGCGAGATGGATTGTTGTAGACCGGGAACATGAGCCGATCGGGATCGTAGAGCCCAAGGACGGATGCCTGCGCAAAGGCACTGGTCTTGCCCTGGTTGTTTGGATGCAGCGGGTTGCCTTCGACCTTGGTCGGACGCCCGGTGTGTGTTTCGATCAATAGGCCTTCAACGCCGCCACCTGGAAGGGCGAGTGCAGTCGTGTAGTACAACGCCTTACCCGGGATGATGTCTTCGGGGACATTCTTCGAGTATGGCAGAATCTTGCGATCCGGACGACGACACCCCGGCATGGTCGCCGCACCAGCGATTGCAAAGCCCGCACCCATGATCTTGACAAAGTTGCGTCGGGTCGATTCGCTGAGCATCGAAGCACCCTTGGGGAACTCACGGTGCACGAACTCGGTGAACTCTTTGGTGCCGGTGTACTCTTCGAGTGAACGCCAATACTTTTTCCCGCTAACCTTGCCGAGTTCAACTGAATCTACAGCTTGCTTGGGTGAAGTCCCGGTTGTTTTCTTCGCCGAAGGGCATTGATCGAGGTTGCTCATGGTTTCATCTCTTTATCATGCACAGCGTGCATGTCGTGTACTCAATCGTGTTCTATCAATCAGTAATGGCAAGCTGCACAATACAAAGGCGGATTCCGCTGGAGTGTCGCGACGAGCTGCTCAGGCGTCTGACCATCATGCACACGATCGTCAGCAGCCACAGGCTCAAGAACGGGCTTGCCGTCCTTGTCCAACTCCAACTCATTGTTTTCGTCGTAAACGAGCTTATTGAACCACTGCGTCTGTACCCAGAACAAATCTGTCACCTTGTCCTTGGGGACGAGGTTGTCCGTTGGGTTGCGATGGCAATCAAGACACCATCCCATAGAGAGCGATTTCTCTTGAGCAACGACAGGCATGCTCTGGATCTGACCGTGGCACGAGAAACAACTCACGCCGGCATTGATGTGTGCATTGTGCGGGAAGTTGGCGTAGTCTGGAACGACATGGACTTTTCGCCATTGGATCGGGCTGTCGGTCGCGTACGCATCGCGGATAAACTGGACTTTGTCGTCCGTTGCAGAAGCGAACCCGGGCTCAACATTGAGCTTGTTCTCAGCGTGACATCCCATACATGAACTGACCGCTGGCACATTGGCATGCCAGGATTCTTCGACATGTGTATGACAATATCGGCAATCAATTCCGAGCTTGCCAGCATGGATCTGGTGGTTAAAACCAGTACCCGGCTGAGTTGGCATGTACCCAACCTCCCAAAACTTGGGTGTTGCGTAATACCAGAGTCCTGCGATCACAAGAATGATCCCGCTGTGCACAACGACAAATAAAAGCGTCGGCACCGAGTTCATCCACTTTGGAAAGATGGGTTTCAAGTCAATACTCCATCGGAGAGCTACATATAAATAGGTACTGAGTATGGGGACTAAAACAGCGTGACCAAAATAGTACACGCCAACAAGTGCGCCAAGCCTAGCATCCTCAAGCACAATATGTTGTGCGGCTGGGCCGAAATTTTGTTCGTTTTCGCATACACTACCGATGACAAGAACGATCTCACAAGAATTACTACTGCGACTGAGTATCAACGAGCGATCGCACATACCAAAGAAAACCCCAAAGTATGACCAATCAACAACTTCCAGATAACGGACAATCAAGTATCCTTTATAAGGGGGTCTGGGGAGCGTCGATCACCATCGGGTTCGCCAGTGCCGCATGTATGTGGATGATTGCCTGGCTGCTCCATATGCCCGGCGTGCAGGTCGCATCGGGCATCGCCATACCCGTACTCATGGTGCCACTTTTCCTGATCACACTGTTCTGGACAAAGAATGTCGCCGTCGCCAATCGGCTGAAAATCGGCGTCGCATCTGGCTTTTTAGCCGGGCTCATCAACCTGCTCATCTTGGGTTCAAACATTGTCGTTCAACCAAACTCCACTGCCGAGATGAGCGACCAAGCCAACACATTTGCCCCCAATGCCATCGTCGTCGTACTTGGCTCATTGATACTTTCAACAATCATCGGGCTCATCGCAAGCCTTGCCGCAGGCAAACAAGAACCCGTAACCAACGCATCAGCAACTACTTGGCGAGCTCGCTTTGCTTGGGTGACTGCGATTACCTATCTCCCACTCATCGCCGTCGGCGGAGCAGTGACAAGCACCGACTCAGGGCTCGCAGTTCCTGATGCGGTCACGACTTACGGCGCTATTTCAGTGCTTTTCCCACTTGAACTGATGGCTGAGCCTCGCATTTTCCTTGAGCACTCCCACCGGCTCTTCGGCACCCTTGCCGGGCTGACCACCCTTGTACTGATGATCCGTGTATTGCTCGGCGAGAATCGCAAGCTGCCCAAAGTGCTCACAATCTTGCTTTTCCTTGCCGTTTCGATCCAAGGCTACATGGGAATCATCCGCGTCGCAGAGGAAAGTACCTTCTTCGCGATCATCCACGGCATTTTCGCCCAACTCGTCTTTGCAGGCGCTTTATCCACAGCGATCATCCTTTCAAACTCTTGGACCAACGCTCAACCCAGTGAGGAAACGATCACCGCTGCCAAACGCGCTCGGCTGTTTATGCTGCTGACAGTTCTCGCACTCTTCATCCAACTCTGCCTCGGAGCGGTGACACGCCATCTCAACTCAGGGCACGCGATGATGGCTCATATGGGATTCTCGTTTATCGTCCTGATGCTTGTCATTGTGGGTGGCGCACTGTGCATGCGAGCCGGCAAGGTCGATCCATCGGGCAAATCCATTCGCCCGTTTGGCGCAATCCTCCATGGGCTCGTGACGCTTCAGTTGACGCTCGGGTTTGCAGTGCTGGGCATGGCATGGGAAGGCGACAAAGCCGGCGCATTGCCGACTTCTGAAAACCTCGCCGATGCCGCTCCGATCAAAACAGCCGCCGCGCTGATCACGACTGCACACCATCTCATCGGCGCATTGGTCTTGGCTGCAGCTGCGGGCGCACTGGTTTGGGCGATTCGGCTGGCAATCAAGCCCAAGATCATGTAATCTATGGATGCAGAATCCCAATGGGTCTGTATGCCTTCATTTAGACAGGCATGCATGCTTGCCTGCAATATTGGCGGGCTTTGTGCGTTGTGGGTGTATACCCACCATCCGGATGATGTACCAGCGGAGTGATCCATGTCCACAACAACCCAACCCGAGCGCATCGAAACATCGCTTGTTCAAATCCGCGACAAAGACTTTGGATATGCCCAGGCTCGCCACTTGCTCTTAAGAGCAGGGTTCGGGGGCACCGACGACCAAATCCGCACACTCGCCAAATGGGGCCCGGCAGCAGCCGTCGATCATCTGCTCAACTACGATGAAATCCCTGCAGAAACCGACGCGCTCGATGCCTTCGACCACAACATCATTCGACCACTGAGCGACGCCGAGCAACGCGCGGTAAAGCGAGCACGCCAGAATCAAGACGAAGACATCCTCGCACAGTTCCGCAAACGCAGGCAGACTGCCCAGCGAGCAGATCGCAGCCAGATGCGTGACATCCAGCGGTGGTGGATCACGAGGATGATCCAGACTCCGCGCCCGCTCGAAGAAAAACTCACGCTCTTCTGGCATGGTCACTTCGCAACAAGCTACCGATCAATCGAAGACTCGTACCACATGTACGCACAGAACCGGATGCTTCGGGCGAACGCTGCCGGCAACTTTGCGGATCTACTCCGTGGGATCATCCGTGATCCTGCGATGCTCAAATATCTCAACAATAATCAGAACAGAAAATCGAAGCCCAACGAGAACTTCGCCCGCGAAATCATGGAGCTCTTCTCGCTCGGCGAGGGCAACTACACCGAACGAGACATCAAAGACGGCGCCAAAGCACTCACCGGTTTTACTTACAAAGACGACGCGTTCTACTACAACAAAAACGCACACGACAATAACTCCAAGCGCATCCTTGGGATGTCTGGAAATCTTGACGCCGACGGGTTTGTCAACGCGATCCTGCTCTCCAAAGCCTGCGCACCGTATATCTGCGCCAAGCTCTACAAGTTCTTCGCTGCGGACATCACCACTGATACAAAGAAAATCACAGGCCCTGAGCGCAAGGTCGTGCGAGCACTGAGCATCATGCTCCAACAGCAACGCTACGAGCTCAAGCCCGTGCTGAGAAAACTGTTCCTCAGCCGACATTTTTATGACCCATCTGTCATGGGCAATAAAATCAAAAGCCCGGTCGAGCTCTTGGTCGGATCGATCCGCACCCTCAACGCGCCTGCCCGCAACACCAAGCTGCTTGCCGACGCGATGGAGATGATGGGGCAGAGTGTGTTCTTGCCTCCAAGTGTCAAAGGCTGGGATGGCGGGCGTGCGTGGATCAATACTTCAACCCTGTTTATCCGCCAAAACACGCTGGTCTACTTGCTCACCGGACGACAGGCAAACCGTCGATTCAAGGACAGCTCACCATTCGACCCGACCCGACTCGTACCTTCGATGAACGACCCTCGCCACGAAGACAACCCGCCCGCAACGCTCATCGCCAACGAACTGCTCGACCTTGCGCTTGGATACAGACCACGAGGAGCCGCGGAGTATCTCGTTGATGCCGCCAACAAGGTAGACAAACCAAACTCTGCCAAAGGCATCACCACCATGCTGCTCTTGATTACCTCAATGCCCGAATACCAACTCTGTTAATGCCGTGCGATGTCGATAAACTGATTCCCATTTCCGTTTGATGGAGACACCCCCGATGAACCTTCATAACAATCCTGAAGACACCAACGCGTACACCCGCCGAGCCTTCATGCAATCCTCCGCAGCCTTGGCGTCGGCAGCCATCACCGTGCCCGCGTTCATCCAATCATCTGCATATGCACTCCCGAAACCAGAACTGGGTCTCTCGTCTATCGCCGGTGTTGATGAAGATAAAATCCTCGTCATCATCCAACTCTCCGGCGGCAACGATGGGCTCAACACCGTCGTCCCCTACCGCGATGACAACTACCACCGCATGCGCCCAAACCACGCGCTCACGCTCGACAACTTGCACATCCTGAGTAAAAACGGAGCGGGCAATGCCGGCGACCTGGCACTCAACGGCTCGATGACCGGCATCCGCGAACTCTACGACGAAGGACAATGCGCCATCATCCAAGGCGTCGGATATCCAAACCCGAACCGATCGCACTTCACATCAACAGACATCTGGCACACCGCGGATACAAGAGGCACCGGCGACGGGTGGATCGGCAAGTACATCGACGCGCAATGCTGCGGCTATGGCAAAGGACAAAGCGGGCAACCCGATTACTCACACACGCTTGAGCCCCCGATCGCAATTGGACGCCAAGCACCATTGGCGCTCACCGGGCGACACATGATGCCGGTCTCGTTTGAGTCTGCGGATCTCTTTAGCTGGGCGGGGGGCACCTACTCAAAGGACATCATCGACAACCACCAAGCCCTGACCGATACCAGCACCGAGCACGCCCACGAAGGATCGAACAACGCGTTCTTGATGCGCACCGCGATGGACGCACGGATATCGTCAGAGATCATCCGAAAAGCGGTCGCTGCGGAGCCATTAGTGAAGTACCAAGGCACCGAAATCTCGAAACAACTGAGCATGATCGGATCGATGATCCGCGCTGGTCTCAAGACCCGTGTGTACTACGCATCACTGGGCGGATTCGACACCCACGCGAACCAGGTCAACGGGCACAACCGATTGCTCGGACAGTTCTCCGACGCGATCCGCTCATTCCAGAGCGATCTCAAAGCCCAAGGCAACGATGGACGCGTCACCACCATGTGCTTTAGCGAGTTCGGCAGGCGCGTCGGACAAAACGCATCCCGCGGCACCGATCACGGCACGGCTGCACCAATGTTCATGTTCGGCGCCAAGGTCAAAGGCGGGTTCCATTCACGCCATCCATCGCTGACCAATCTCGACAACGGCGACCTAAAATACACCGCAGATTTCCGATCCGTGTACGCAGAAGTGCTCGACAAATGGCTCAGCACGAAGAGCCGCGATGTGCTTGGGGCGGGGTATAAGCATTTGCGTGTATTAGACGCTTGATTCAGATTTGTTGAGGAATGTTGGGTCGATGTCGAATTCGGTGATATACCCGATGTTGAGTGTCGTAAATAATCCACATTCTGGACACCTGACGCCTCGTCCATCTTCTCGCTCAACAATTGCAAGCCCAATCAGGGAATATCCGCATGCCGCACACTCTGATAAACTAAAAAGTTTGCGAATGCAATGACGCAACCACCGATCTCGAACAATGAGACCACTCAACATCGGAAACCAAAGAACACCGGAGAAGCCGATGACGAAAAAAGAACTTCTGACAATGCTCGGCAACTGCCACCCAAGCTTTTTTGCAACCTCAAAGTGAACACTCTGAATAATCCCGACAAAGAAAATCCAGACAAAAAATGCACATCCAAATGCCAAGAGAAACAAGAGCGGCTCTTGCCTTGAGTTGTCTAACAATTTTGCTCTACGCACAAATTTTTTGCAAATAGCATCATCAAACTGATCCAACTCCGGAAACGCACGCCAGATTTTCTTGCGTGTCAAGATTCTCAAGACGACTCCTTGGCAAGGAGCGTCGGGTCGATGTCAGCTTTCGTGAGTCCCCATTGAGCGAGTATTGTTTGCTCACCGCATTCTGGACACTTCACCGCTTGTTCGTTCTTATGTGTCCCGATTTCAAGTCCTAACAGTGAGTAGCCACAAGCACCACAGGCTGCCGTGCGGATTTGTTTTTTTATACAAGCAAGCAACCAACGATCGCGGATGTGCAATGCGACCAGTCCTGGAAACCAGATGAATCCAGTAAAAATAAACAACACTCCCGTCGTTTCAAATCGATCGCCGACCTGCAAATAGTTCAGCAACTGAGCTAAAAAGAACGAAACAATAATCCAAGTTATTCCCGCAACAAACACTGACGCCACCACAAGGATCGCGCCTCTCCATGAGTTGTGTAATGCCCTGGCCTGCTTGATATACATCTTGCATACACGATCGTCAAACTGATCCAACTCAGGAAACGCACGCCAGATTTTTCGGCTCAAGATTCTCAAGGCGACTCCTCATACACCGAATCTATCCGCACCTCCACCACCATCGGTTCCGAGACTTGCAGGTTTGGATCGGGGATTTGAGGCTCGATTTCCACAATCCGCAACAACCGCCCGGTCTCGTCCGTGAATCCATTGGCCACACGATTTGGAAGTGATTCGCAGATGACAAAGAACGAGCCTTTGAGTTGCTCTTGCGTGAACCCTTTGGTGTAGTGCCCGTCGGCTTTGGGGCCAAGCCCAGTCGATGTGTATCGCCCTTCTTCATCTTGGATGAGAGTGAGCATCAGCCGAACATCGTCGGACATTGCTGAATCAATCCGAATCTGAATCTCCACCCCCCCCGGCCACTCCCTTGGATCAATCGCTCGCCCCTCGCGCCTTGCTTCGAGTGCTCGCGACACCGCATCAGGATCGCGCCCGGCGAGCCATTGTCCGAGCGCGTTGGCATTGCCGGTATCACCCGCCCCCGCCCCGATCGGTACGGCGTCGGCCATCAGGCGGTCTTTGTCGAGCGAGTAGAAAATCCAGACCATCAACAAAGACACAATCGTGATCGGGAGCAGGAGCCAGATGGTCAGGAGGATGTTCTTCTTTTTCACACCCAATACTATGGCACAGAATACACAAGTTGCCGTAGCACAGGCGTCCCGCCTGTGTCTTTCTTATGACACACTCAAAGAACACAGGCGAGACGCCTGTGCCACGCAGGAAGGGACAAGACATCCATCGGGTGAATAAAAAACACAGGCGGGACGCCTGTGCCACGGGGGATGAGATGTTGGCGAACGGCTTATTCGCCTTTCCACTGCTCGTAGTTCTTGGAGACCTGTTCCCAGTTCACGATATTCCAGAATGCATTGATGTAATCAGGGCGACGGTTCTGGTAGTTGAGGTAGTAGGCATGCTCCCAGACATCGAGCCCGAGGATTGGCTTGTGCCCAAACATGATCGGTGAATCTTGGTTCGGGGTCGAACCGACATGGAGTTTGCCCGGGGCGTCAACGCCAACCCATGCCCAGCCGGAGCCAAAGCGGGTTGCTGCCTGCTCGGCGAACTTGACCTTGAACTCTTCGAATGAGCCGAAGGAGCTGTTGATTGCTTCTGCGAGCTCGCCGGTAGGTTCGCCGCCGCCGCCTTTGCCTGCTGGCGCGAGGATGGTCCAGAAGAGGAGGTGGTTTGCGTATCCACCGACATTGTTCTGGACGGCTGTGCGGATGTTTTCGGGGACTTGCTTGATGCGTCCGAGGATCTCGCCGAAGCATTTGCCTTCCCACTCGGTGCCTGCGAGGGCGGCGTTTGCTTTGGCGATGTACCCGGCGTGGTGCTTGGTGTGATGGATTTCCATGGTCCGCGCGTCAAAGTGAGGCTCGAGGGCGTCGTATGCGTACGGGAGATCGGGGAGTTCGAATGCCATTGGATTGGACTTTCTTTGATTGTTCAGGCTTGATTACCCTGTTTGGGGGTGGAACATCAAGCTTGAAATTGTGGATGAAATGTGAACATTGCCTTGAAAAGTAGACACAAATCCCCATTTTTTGACAAACTTGTCAGGTTTGGGGTTGATTTACGAGTTGCTTGTTGCCACTTGCAAGTGAATTGTGTATACTGGCGGCCCGGGTAAAAGGCAAACCGACGGCGCGACGAAGTCAAACCGATCGGGTTGACGGTGGACGACATTAGGCTCGATTTTATCGGGCGTCAAGCACCGCCATCTTGCCCAAACCCACATCGCTCGACAGGATGACGAGCGAATTGACCATGGATGTGTCACGGCGATTTTATGTTTTTGATGAGCAAATGCTCTCGATTGATCGACTTCTTTGTATTTCGATCGTGATTGAGTAAAACTCCCTACTCATTGGACAAATCGTCTAGTTGAAAACGCAAGTTTTCGACTGACAATCAAAGAAATTGTGCATTTCATGGGTTTGAAACGAAACTTTTTGCAGTCTTGCTTCGTATTGAAGGAGCAGGTGTCGGCAAAACGACAAGTCGTTCAATACCAATGACATGCACTGCACTGGAGGGGGTAAAACCCTTGCCAAACCGCTTGAGGCCCATACATGGACCAGAACGCATCGTGATGACTCTTGAAGTCCATCCAATCGATGCCTGGCCAACTCAGAATCGGCCTTCTCAAGCAGCCGTCGTACCCATGCACACCGGATGTGCGTGGTAATCACATGTAGGAAATGGGATTGACTCTACCCTCTGATGAGCTTTGCTGATCTGGAAGATGGAGTAGAAAGACAACTCGGATGATTCAAACCTGAATCAAATCAAGTTGTTGACGGTTGAATGTCTTTTTTCAAGGCATTCATGATTGATCATTCACGCCTTGGCGGGATCCAACTGAAACTCACAATGAGATTCAGACGGTGAAACCCGAGCGTTGGAAAACACATGAAGCCGCTGCAGGATCGTGGCGGTTGGAGACAGCATGATGCAAGCTACAAACAATAATCCGAGCCCACTTGAGCAGATGCGCCGTAGGCATCGCGTGGGGGTCACTCGTACTTCTACGCGGGCGGGCAAAACCGCTCGCCAGCTCTCCCATGAGGATGAGCGTCTTCTCAACCAAATTCTGGTTAAGGAACAAGACTTCATCGATTCGGAAGTCTTCTACGAAGAGGATGCCGAACAGAACATCTATGAAGATTCACCAGATATCGCGTTGCCCGATACCACTTGGTATCACCCGGTGATGGACGATATTTCGTCGATTACGCGGACGCGGACAGTGAAGTCCTCGCAGCAGGTCATTTTGACCGGTGCTGAG
>JAESSR010000061.1 GCA_016764015.1 Phycisphaerales bacterium | reverse complement strand
GTTGGGAGGATATTGTTGCCTCCAAATCGAAGAAATCAACCTCTGGTGGTGTATGAACTTGCTATTTGGGTCAACCCAGCTTATCCTTTTACCCGCTGAGGAATCAGCAAATCTGCGTGCGTAGCTCAACTGGATAGAGCACCTGGCTACGGATCAGGAGGTTGAGGGTTCGAATCCTTCCGCGCGTGCTTCGCAAACCCCGTTTTTGACGGGGTTTGGTTGTTTTTGGGGGCACTCTTTCCTTCTCGTGAGCATATGAGCAAGAGAAATGAAGGAACCTAGGCTTATTTTGGCTTTGAACTGGCAACCTCGAGTTCGGTGAGGACGCCGTCCTCCATATGAAGAATTCGGTCGAAAACTTCGAGCGAGCGTTGGTCGTGGGTGACGACCAAGACCCCGGCTTGGTTTTCGTGCCCGATCTCGCGGAAGAGTTCCATGACTTGGCGTCCGAGTTTGCCGTCGAGGGCGGCGGTGGGTTCGTCGGCGAGGAGCAAACTCGGTTTGTTGGCCAATGCCCGGGCGATGGCGACGCGTTGTTGTTGGCCGCCTGAGAGTGCTGATGGCAGATTCTTGGCGCGCTCGGCGACGCCGAGCGAATCGAGCAGTTCCATTGCTCGTCGTTTGGCTGGTCGGCCTTCGATCCCTGAGATCGACAATGCGATCAATACATTTTCGATCGCTGTGAGGAACGGGATGAGGTTGGATTTTTGGAAGATGAATCCGAGGCGTTCGCGTCGGTAGCGTTGGAGGTTGACGAATGACTTTGGGCCGTCCATGACGACTTTACCATCGATCTTGATCTGGCCGCTCGTTGGCGGATTAATCAAACCGATCGAAGATAACAGTGTCGATTTCCCTGAACCACTTGGGCCAAGCAGTGCGACGACTTCGCCCCGTTGGATGGTCATGGTCGCTTCGCGCATGGCGACGACTTCGGTGTTTCCTGAGCCGTAGATCTTGGAAATCGCGATGGTCTCGATCGCGGGTGCATGCTGTGACTGGGTTGAGTTTGTCATGAGAGCACCTCGTTAGGTTCGACGCTCATGGCTTTTCGGATGCCCAGTGAGCTGCCGACAATACAGATCACTATCACAGCGAAGGCGAGCCAGACGAGCATGTCGTTGGTAATGATGACGCGTCGCGGGAAAAATGGGAAGAGCCGTTTGCCGATGATGAAAGCGATGACATACGCGATCGCGCCGAGCAAGAACGCTTCTTGAAGCACCAATCCAAGGATCACGCGGTCTTTGGCGCCCATGAGTTTGAGCAGTGCGATGTCGTGGATTTTGTCGAGGGTCATGGTGTAGAGGATCAGCGACATGATGATCGCCGAGATTGCGACGAGCAAAACACGGAAGAGCCCGATCTGTCGGCGGGCTCGATCGACCGGGCCTTGAAGCAAGAGCTGGCGTTGTTGTTCGCCGCTATAGACCGTGACATCGGCCCACCCGCTCATGACCGCTCGCACGATTTCGATGTCTACGCCAGGCTTGATATCTACAAGGATCGCGCTGACCATTGGTGATCCGAACGCCGGGTTCATGCTTGCGGGCATGTTCGCCCGTTCGAGCATTCCGGGTTGGGATTGGGTGATGTCGTCGTCCTCGGCGCGTCCGCGTCGTGCTGCGCGTTCTAATCGTGTCGCTTCGCCCGCCGCGTCGAACTGGATCGCTTGTGAGTCGGCGATGCTCATGAAGGCCAAGCCGTCGCCGCCGGAACTAATCATGTTTTTGGTGATGCCGACAACATGGTATGTGTCTTTGCCCAGCGTAATATGTTCGCCGACGCCTAGCCCGAGTGTGACATCGGCGACCATTTCGTAGTGCCCTTGAGCGATGGTTCGCCCAGATATAATTGGAAGCCACTCACCGCGATCGGTTGGCCAAGAGAGCCCGACGATTGAGATGCGGATCGATCGATCTTGGTGTTCGCGTTGAACGGTGTGGGTGACGAATCGGCGTGCGCTGGCGACTCCGGGGACTGCCCATGCGCGGTCTTCAACATTGGCGGGCAATCGAGAGAGCTCTGCGAAGGGCCCGCGGGTGTCGCTCTGAACAATCCACAGGTCGGCATCGAGTTCGTCGATCAACAGCACCGCGTCTTCTTCGATGCCTTTGTAGATCCCGCCCATCCCCATGACGATCATCAACAACAGCCCAAGTCCGACCGCAGTGAGCAAGAACCGTCCTAAGTTAAACCGGACATCGCGGATGGCTAGGTTCATCGGATCACAACCTTCTTTTGGTCGCGCAACACGCCTTGCTTGGGCAAGCGGAGGAGCGTATCGCCCTCGCTGTCGCCCTCACTGATTTCGATCGAGTCACGACCTTGTGCGCCGAAGGTGCAGACTGTCCAGCTCGCGCGTCCTTCACGCAAAACATACACACCGCGTTGACCTTCGATCATCTTGACGAAGTTCATAGGCACGGCGAGCACATCCGTTAAGCGTGCGGTTTCGATGTAGACCTCGCCGCGTTGTCCGATCGCCCAGTGCGTGGGGAGTTGTTCGATCATCACATCAACGATGAACTCGCGTGTTTCTGGATCAGTCTCGCGTCCAAGCCGAACGACATGCCCGGTGAATGGATCGTTGGGTTGTGAGCGGAGGATTACGCGGGCGGGCTGATCGGGCGAGAGCGAAGCCATCGCGGTTTCGTCGACCCATGCGGAGAGCCAGATTTCGTCGAGTGAGATGAGCGAGTAGATCGAAGTTCCTGGCACAACGATCGATCCCTCGTCGCGATCCCGCCGAACGATCAAGCCGTCGAATGGAGCTTTGACAATGGTGTCGTCGAGCCGGGCGTTTTGGTATTCGAGTGTTTTCTCTGCGGCGATGCTCAGCATCCGCCCCTCTGCGCTACCGGCTTTGGTGCGTGCGAGATCAGCCCGGGCGATGGCGACTTGTTCTTCTGCCTTGTCGATCTCGGATTCGTTGGCTGCGCCTTGGTCGAAGGCTTTGCGGACGCGAGCGATTTCTCTTTCGAACTGGCGAAGCACCGCTTGTGCTCGTGCTTCATCCGCCTTGAGCCGATCGATCCCGGCGGTTGCTGCGTCAAAGTTCGCTTTGGCGATTTCGACCTGGCGAAGGATATCCGCATCGTCGAGTCGAGCGATGACTTGTCCGGCTGTCACCCGGTCGTCTTGATCGACGCTGAGTTCAACAAGCCGACCTTGAATCTTTGGTGAAATTGATGTTGCGATGCGAGCTTGAACGGTGCCGGTGCCCATGACCTCGACAACGAGTTCGGTGGCTTTGGCTTGATATCCGATGACGGGGATCGGCTTGAGTACACGGGAATAGAACAAGAACCCGATGACACCAGCGAGGATGACAATGAACACTACTTTGCGGACGATGCCCATGGAGCCGCCCCTTTCTCCTCATTGCTGAGTGTGTTTCTCCTGCATCTTATTGTAGCACAGTATCTTGTAAACAGTGTCTACTTCGTATTCGTTCTTAAGAAGCAGAACATGAGTCCATACGACAAAGCTCCGCAAAATATCGGGTTGTGTATCGTTGGCTTTGGCTACGCCAACCCCTGCCCATTTTTATGAGCATGTATTGTGATGTGAGCAACACTCTTGATTTGGAACAACTGCTCGATAGCAACTCGTCCGATTCTAGAATCAGCCCTGGGTGATGTATTCTCTCATCGCTATGACTTCGATGCTCATATCTGCATTTGAAGCCGCGTTGAGATCACCGATGGAGACCATGCCGACGAGCGATCCATCATCAATCACTGGGATATGACGAATTCGCCGCTCGCGCATCACCTTGCGGACATCGCTCAGTTGCGTCGCTGAGTCACAGCTGATGACCTCTGCGGTCATAACTGTTCCGACCTGTGTTGTGCTTGGATCTCGTTGAGTGGTGACGATCCTGGTGAGGATGTCGCGTTCGGTGATGATGCCGACCATCTCTGCAAAGGTATCAACGACCACGAGTGCTCCTACATGATGCTCATTCATCAGTTGGGCAGCTTCAAGGACGCTTGCTCCATTTGCGACGCTGTGGACTCGTTCGATTCGTTGTGATCCGAAGTCGCCTTCAGTCCAGTCTTTTTTATTGGCGAGAAGTTGTGCTACGCTGCGCATGATCGATTCCTTTCGATGCGACCAGCCAACTGATTCTTGTAGATGGGATAGACAACGCTCCGCTTGACTCAGCCAGTGGTCTGGGTTCAGTTCCATTATCCACATTTTGAGGGATAATGAAAGCGAAATATGTGTTTTCGTGAATGAAGCCTGTGGATAATGGGTGAATACGCCCTGTTTTGGGCAAATTGAGCTGGTTAAAGAAAAAACAGCAGAGCGAAAAGCTGCAGAGCAGCAAATTAGACAGAGAACTCAGTGTGGCCTGACGGCGACGAAGTCTCTTGAAGTTTACTCTATTGAGTGGTATGGGTGCAAAGGATTGACCCGACCATTGCCATCAGTAAATCGAGTGATTACTCGTCTTCCACAAACTCCCAGACCGTCACAGGCAGTGAGCGGACGCCCCATTGGCGAGCGAGTTCGTGGGTTGGATAGAGCAAATCGATGCGGTTGCCTTTGATCGCGCCGCCGCAGTCAAGCACGGGGACAATATCGTTGGATGCATACCCCGGAATTGAGATCATCGACCAATAGGGAAGCAACTTCGGATCAGCAGCGACCAAGTTCATGCCGTTGGTCCATACCGAGTACATAGTTGCTGTCTTATTGTCCGCGAACTTTCCACATGAGCGTGCGTCAGGCGAGTATCCGGTGACGGTCATGTAGATGACTCGTGATGGACGGATCATCTTGCCGTCGAACCAGCGAGTTGATGAATCAAGCTTAGGAGCATCTTCAACAACTAATTCGATCGGTGTTGCGGGGACAAGTTCAATCATTTTTATCGATACAGCTTCTGATTCGAGTGCAACTGGTGCAACCTGAACAGGTGCTTCAATCTGGGCCAAGCCGGGCAGTGTGCCTCGTTCTTTGGTCCAGATGGCTGAAGTGATTGTGATCGCAATGGCACACAGCCACAGCGTCATCTCAGCGCTGACAACTCGTCCTGATCGGGTGTGATTCTTATTTTGGAATGTATTGTTCACTGTGCAGAGCCTCGTTCGTATCTTCGATTGGATAAGCGGAGCGATTGCTCAACTTGCGGTTCCTTCCGAAGCGGACAGTGCATTGGTGAGATCAAACTTGATCAAACCACGCATCTGGCTCGCAGTGGACATCCTGTCCTCTGGAGACTGAGTGTATCCCCATTCTGAAGCTCGTGCTTGGAATCGGAGGGATGTTTCACTATCGGTCTATCAAGTTGTCGGTATAATCCGAACCACTAGATTTGACGGAACTTATTGCGTCCGATATGGTTGCATCTGATCTCGCCCAACTGGAACCCGAACGGCACAGGGTTCAACGCAAGGAATCCGCATGGACCTGACTCAAATCCTCTTCCGCGTGCTTTTAGGGCTGATTGCAGGGTGTGTGGGCGGGCTCGCCGGGCTCGGCGGCTCGATCATTATGATCCCCGCATTGGCCATGTTCTGGGGCTACGACGACGAGGAACGCTCTAAGCACCACATCTATATGGCCGCGGCGATGACGGTCAATGTCGTCGTCGCGCTCTCGTCAAGCATCCTCCACGCCAAAAAGGGTGCCGCTCGCAGAGATGTCCTCGTTGCCCTCATTCCATCGATGGCTGTCGGAATGATCCTTGGAGTTCTGCTCTCAAGTGGCTCGAAAGGCGGGTGGTCACTCATCGCCTTTGCAGGGTTCATCTGGATCTATTGTTTATACAACATCATCACGACCATCAAGAAGATTCCGGACTACCCAGAAGATAACCCATCGCCGGCTGCCTGGAAAATGATCAGCGTTGGATTGATCGTCGGGATGATCTCAGGATATCTCGGCATCGGAGGCGGCATCCTGCTCGTTCCTTTATTGAGCATGACCAAGCTCCCCCTCCGCCACGCCATCGCAGGCAGCGCTGGAGCGATGTGGATCAGCTCAATCGTTGGCGCATCCATGAAGTTCTACACCCTACCCGGGCTTGGTCTGAGCATAACCGAAGCATTGAACTTCGCACTGCCGATGGGGGCTGGAGCACTCGTGGGTGCGTACCTTGGTGCGATGCTTGCCCACAAGCTCAAGCTGCCGCACTTGAAACTTGTGATTGCCCTGATTTTGGGAGTTGCATCTGTGCGAATGATTTTATAAACGGATAGGGAATGAAGGCGTGTTTTGTACCGATCATGATTAGTATCACACTCTGAGAACGAGATACTCGGCAAATGTTCAAAGGCAGAGAGAGTATTGAATGACGACGATTGATCACATCTTGGGAGACGGAGGACCGGTTGCCGATTTGCTTGGCGAGGGGTATGAGCCTCGGTTGGTGCAGACGACGATGTCGGAGGCGGTTGAACGCGCGATGGCGGAGAAGTCGCATTTGTTTGTCGAAGCCGGGACAGGCGTAGGCAAGAGCTTTGCGTATCTGGTGCCGGCGATGATGCGGGCGATTGAGCACAATGAGACGATTGTGATTGCGACCAACACGATCGCGCTCCAAGAGCAGATTGTGAAGAAGGACATTCCGCTGATCTCCGAGGCTTTGAAGGACATCGGCGAGTGCAAAGCTGTGCTGGTCAAGGGGCGTGGGAACTACATGTCTATCCGCAGGCTCAAGCTCGCGTCGCAACGCCGGGACAAGTTGTTCGCCGAGAACGCGCAGCGCCGGACGCTCGATGTGATTGAAGAATGGGCGTACGACACGGAGGATGGGTCGTTGGCATCGCTGCCTCAGTTGGAGCGCCATGGGGTGTGGAGCAGTGTGCAGTCGGATTCGACGAACTGCATGGGACGCAAGTGCCCGCATTACAACGAGTGTTTTTATCAGAGTGCGCGCCGCGAGATGGAGGGGGCGCAGATTCTGATTTGTAATCATGCGTTGTTCTTTAGTGACCTGGCGTTGCGGATGGTGGGGACGGGGTTCTTGCCTCAGTATGATCATGTGATTTTGGATGAAGCGCACGGGGTCGAAGATGCCGCTGCCGATCACTTTGGATTGAGGCTCACCGAGTGGCGTGTGAACTTCTTGCTCAATCAGCTCTACAACCCGAAGACGGGCAAGGGATATCTGGCGCAGCTGCATTTGGCGGCGGGTGATATCGAGCCGGTAGAGAAGGCGTATCGGGTGGTGAGTAACGCGCAGGAATGCAGCAATCGGTTCTTCGATGGGTTGTATAGATTAAGCAAATCCGGCAAGCTGCACAACGGGCGGATGCGTGAGCCGGCGATGATCAACGATGAGCTTTCGCAGGCGATGAACGAGTTATCACTGCGATTGAAGCGTTTACGGGAGTTGGTCAAGACCGATGCCGACAAGTTTGAACTCAATGGATTTGCAATCCGGGCATCGGAGATCGGGGATCAGGCCGACGCATTGATTCAGCAGACGGTGAGCGATTGTGTGTACTGGGTCGAGGTGAGCGACTCGCGTGGGCGCGGGGGCCCGAAGGTGACGCTGGCGTGCTCGCCCGTCGAGGTGGCGCCGATCTTGAAGGAGCATCTG
>JAESSR010000060.1 GCA_016764015.1 Phycisphaerales bacterium | reverse complement strand
TCGAGGCTGAAACCAAGCATCACATGGTTTCCGTTGGTGATCACTGAGATCAACGGTGTCGGATCGAAATATACAAAAACAACCTATGACCCGATCGGGGTGATAGCGCAGCTCGCGGTGTGTATGGTTCTAGTCTTTTTTGTACGGCGAGTCGGAAAACTGCTCAAGATCAAGATTGGGCAGGGGAAGCGTGGACGATGGGTTCTCTTTCTTGTGCTCTTGGTTGGAACCGGGTTGTACGGGGGGTTGAATCCGATTGATTATGGCACGGTTAATCTGGGAGGAATCGTACGATCGCAGACCGGGGAGTATTCTCTCGAAGAAATCCGTGGGGCGATCGACAATCCTGATGCGATGTCGGTGCTGATTGATTCGATCGCACAGCAGCTTGATGAGGCGAGCGAGAGCGATGGCATTTTACTGAGCGCACGGGTTGATCACGGGTATGTTTCGTATACGGAAAACTGGCTCGGCTCTCTTGGACGCTATATTCCGCTTGTTAAGTTCTCCAAGCAGACATATTACGAGCGTGAGCCGGTGAACAAGCAATGGAGGATTGACCCGCCGGCGCATCTGCGGAATGAACCAAAGCTCGACATGAGCGGGCTGTATTGGTGGGAGGTTCGGCTCGGCGGCGCGAATTCGTTATACTGGCTGAGTTTTTCGCCCGGGTATGTCTGCCTTGTGCTCGTTGGGCTGTATTGGCTTTGGCGGATGCTGCACCTGATCGGTCGGTCTGCTCTTGGGCGGATGCAGCGGCGGCGCGTTGGACGGGATCAATGCGCACTGTGTGCGTATCCGCTTTCGGAGGATGGGTTAGTTGCTCGGCGAGAGTAAGTACCGTTTCTTGAAGACCCCCTCCGTCCGCTGCGCGGCCACCTGCCACGATGCCCGGGGGAGGAAATAAGAATGCGATATGAGCTGATTAGTGGGCGGCGTGTTCGAGGGCGATGAGGGCGTAGGCGGCGATGAGGATGTCGTTGTCTTCCATCCATCGCGGGTTGAGTGTTCTATACGCACCATTGACAAACTGCAGGCTATGAAGTTTGTCGATCATTTCTTCACGCCAGTTGTGCCCGTTGATCTCGTCTACGCCGTGGGCGTCGAGGGCGCGAGCCATGGTTGCGAGATAAAAGTAATACCCTTGCATACCGAGCCCGGGATTTTCTTCAAGGGTGTAGTTGTTCTGAATCCATTTCCACGCATCGGCCATCCGTGGATCATCAGGGTCGATGTTGGCGTAGACGAGTGATTTGAACCCGGCGTAGGACATTGAGCCGTAGGCACGGAGTCTTGAGAGTTCTTGACCATCTTCGGCAGTCTCAATAATATCGCCGGCTTGGGATTGCCCAGCTATCCCATCGACTGATTCAAGATCTGGCACGGTGGCGTAGATGAATCCGCCTTGCGATGAGCCGTCGGCGTATGGCATCTCGTTGACTTCGTCGGACATCTGCACGCGTGAAAGAAACACGAGCGCCCGTTGGTAGGCGGGGTCTTGGGTGGACACCCCAGTGTCGTGGAGTGCCTGGAGGAAGAACGAGAGGTTCGAGAGATCGGGTCGTCCGTGCTTGCCGTAGCCTACGCCGCCGTAGTATGGGTGGTTGATGTCGATGGGTTCGTCGAACCCAGGGTCGTTTGGATTGTTTGTATTAATGTCCGAGTATTGCAGTGTTCTTAAAAACTTCTGCCCGCCGAGCATGCCCGAGAGCGCCCGTTGGGTGTGCAGTTTGGATAATGCCGAGACACAGATCGCGGTGTTGTAGCTCGGGAGCATGCCGTCGTGGATCGAGCCGTCGTCTTGAACGAACTTGAGGATGTAGCGTGCGCCCTGGATGACGAGTGGGTGCCTTTCGTCGATACCTGGATCGAGGAGCAAGCCTTGGAGCACGAGCCCGGTAATCGCAGGTATCGCTTGGGCTTCGGGGTCATCATCCCAGCCGAAGGTTATCGTGTTCTGGCGTGAACCAAGGTATTCGATATTTCGATGGATTGCGAGTTCTGCCTTGCGCTTGTGCTCGCCGGAAATCTCTCCGCCCATTGCGAGCGAAGAGTAGAGCCCCGAGCAAAGAAGGCATGTGAGCAGGCAGAGGGGCTTGATTTGGACAATATTCATTATGAACTTCCTTGAGAAACAACTGAGGCACCAAGAACAATAGCAGACGCGGCACAGGCAGCGGCTTCGATTCGCAGCACAAATACACCAAACCGACACATCGGCACCGAGGTTGCACGAATCAGTTCGCGCTCCGATACCGACCAGCCCCCCTCGGGGCCAACGAGGAGCACAACGCGTGAGTTATCGCTTTGTTGCATCCCGATTTGTTGCATATCTACATTTCCCGATCCGTCAGCGACGATCACATCGGGTTCTTTGATGGCTTGAGCGAAGTTGATCGGGTCGCCGATCTCGAGTAGCCATGGTCGATGGCACTGCTTGGCGGATTCAACTGCGATCCGTTCGAGCTTGTCGATCCGGACTGTTTCGGGCTTTCGCTGGGAGCGTTCACAGATCAAAGGGCGAAACAGTGCTACGCCGAGCTGAGAGAGTTGGTCGATCATGCGATCGAGCGGATCGCCTTTGGGGAGCGCTGACCACACCTCGACACGGGGGGCGGTCTCCCCCACTTGCTCAATGCTGATGAGTTCAACTCCAACAACGGGCTTGGATTTGGAGCCTCCCAGTTGCTCGATGACACCGATCCCGATGGCGCCTTGCCCATCAAGAAGCCCGACGGAGTCCCCCACGCGCACCCGCTTGACGCGCACAGCGTGATGAGCCTCTTGCCCTGAAACCTCGATTGAGCCTCCAACCCGCGAGCTTGCAAGGTCCGAGAACATGAGATAATGCTGAATTGAGCGATCTGTAGACATCGAGAGAAGGATAGGAACCCAACCCAGCAAAGGTAATCCGAAGATAAAGGCCGATATCCCTTGAGTTTGTGTTCAAAATCCACGATTATTGCGATGTATTGGACCACGAAGAGCACAATCCTGAATCCCAGCAATCTGAGCTGAGTAAATCCATCGACGAGCTGCTCGATGAGATCGATGCCTCGTGCGCTCCCTATGAATCGGTCGATCAGGCGATGGATCAGGCTGAGGCCGATGTACACGATGCTGACGATTCAGATAAATCTAACATATCTGATGATTCAGCATCATCCGCCGGCGATGAAGCACTCGATGCCCTTGATTCAGTTTCTGAGAATGCCGAAGCCCTTCTTGAAGACTCAATAGATGATTTGCTCAACGAACTCGATGAGCTTGAGACTCCAGATCAAGCCGGCGATGTTCTTGATGATGATCCGCTTGCCGGGATTGCTGATGACTTGCTTGATGAAGAGATCGACGATGGGATCGACGAAGAAATTGAGCAGCCCGTTGATGAAAACACAGTTGTTCAAGAACCGGCTGATGAACCTGAGCCCGAAGCGAATGCGGATGAAATTGACGAAATCATTGAAATTGACGAGGATATCTTGGCAAATATTTCGGGCGATGAGCCTGAAGCTGTTCATCCTGAAACCGAATCTATTGATGAGGTTGAGCCTGAGACTATCAGCAAGCCGACGGATGAGAGCGATGAAGTAAAAAATGAAGTAGAAAAGGACGAAAGCGAAGAGCTCGAGGCTGTGCTTGACGAGATCAACGATGACCTGATGGCAGAGGTTCAAGATTCGGCGGCTGATAAAGATGAAGCTGCGAACCAAGAGCAAACTGAGACCGAAGATACTGTTTCTGATGAAGTTCTTGTTGAAGAGGTGCTCGAAGCGGATGTGCCTCAAGAAACAGAAGTAGCCGAAGCAGTTGAAGAAGTTGAGGAAGTTGTAGAGATAGAGCAAGAAGAAACTGCGCCAGCAGAAGATGCTGCTGAGCAATCAGATCAGCCAGAGGCAGAACTCAGCCTGGGTGATCTTGATGATGCGTTGGCGAGCGTCGGCGATGATTTGCTGATGGGTGACTTTGAAACCGCCGATGGCGAGTTGATTGATTCATCGTCATTGGACGATGCGATGGATCCATCGATGCTCCTGGATCAGCTATCGCTCGATGATCTGACAGCGAATCCGGCGGCTGAAGCTGGCGGAGATGCGAACATCGAGACTGTTTCTAAATCAGATACTGATCAAGGCAACGATCAAGAGTCTGCAATCGAGAAAAGTGTTCAGGAAGAACCAGCTGCGCAGGTATCTTCACCATCACCAGAGGCCGCTGCGCCCCAGGGTCAAGCCCAGGGTCAAGCCCAGGGTCAAGTCCGACAAAGCTCAACCCTACCAAAAAGCACCGAAGCACCTGCACCCAAGCCTGTGCATTCGCCCGATGAGCATGCGTTCCAAGAAACGGACAGCGGCGAAAAAGCGATTGAATCCATCTGGCAATCGCTTCATCACAAGATCATCGCAACAGCGAAACAAACGCTTGATCTGACAATCACCAAAGGCGGGCCGACAGGTGCCAAAGTGATTTTATTACTCTCCAAGCCTGTCGCATCCAAGCCCGCGGTGGTGCGCGATTCGATTGGCTATATTGCGCTGTGGACAATCTTCTTGGCAACGGTTCTTTGGGTGTACACGATGTTCTTCCGCACGACCCCAACACCGATCCCATCGCAAGCACCGACACGCGTGGTGATGCCGGGTGATGATCTTGAAGCGATTGAAAACCAGATGGCCAATCAGCCTGTAGAGCCTTAATCTGAGCCGGGCTCGATGTCTGACTCCGCTTCGAGCTCAGTCGGCTCGACCCAATCCAACAGCGATTGCTTCCACCGGGCATCGAGTTGATCAAAGCCTATTCCCATGACAGCTTGCGTTGCTTGATCGAGCGTTGCGCCGGTTGCGAGCGATGCAAACCATGCGTTGCGTTGTTCGATGGTGTGGATTCGATCGATGTAGTCGATCATGGACCAGCCTTGGAGATAGACATGGCGGGCGTGGTTGTTTGCTTCGCCTCTAAAATCGGCGAGGAGATTCCAGTCTCGCAGGTTGTCATTCTGGGCCATGATTGCGATGCGTTTATTTTTTCTTTCCCATGAATCTCGGAACAAGTCTGAAGCGACCTCGGCGATTCCTTCGAGTGTCCACCAGGGGGCGAGGTTGATTTCTGGTCCAAACTCGAAGCTGACGGCGTGCCCGATCTCATGGGCGAGCAATGGGTCGAGACGCTCGATCGTGTAGTTATCTCTGCCGAGGATTTTGATGGATTCGCCGGGCTCATTCCATCCTGAGAGCCGATCGGTGTAGGAGAGATAAATCGACGCTTGGAGCGAGGCCATATCCGGGTACACCTTCACGACCACCTCTTGAGGCTTTGTCTGTGAATAGTCAAAGCCCATATTCACCGCGATGGCATCGCGGAGGTTTTCGACCCGGCTGGCAGCAAGATGAGCGAGGTACTCGTGCTCGTAATCGGAATACACGCGCACGCCCGGGGTGTCGTTGTCGAACACATCCCACGCACGACCAGCGAATATCCATTGCCCGTTGGCCGGTCCCATTGGTTCGAAGCGTGCTTGGTAGGCAAAGTGACGATCGAGTTCTTCGCCGACGACATGCCAAGATATTTCGAGGGGGGCGATCGCTGAGCCATCATCGAGAAGATAAACAGGTTCGTTCCATGCGATGCTCAGATCGACATCTTCGACAGGGTTCGTTTGAATATCCGTCACCCATGCTCGCTGCTCGGTGGCGAAGAAGGAATCGGTCGGATCGACCAGGGCCATGTACGCACCAATGTCCGCTTTGATATTCGCATCTTCCATCGCGTCGATGGTTTGATGCACACGGATGGATTCGATTGAATCGGCGGGCAATGGAGAGTCCGCCCAAGCCATCGTTGATGCGCACGCAAGGAGAATGGAGATCGTTTTCATTTTAGTAATCTGCCTGTTTGGGTGCGCGGGGGAAGGGGATGACATCGCGGATGTTCTGCATCCCGGTGCAGAACTGGACCAATCGTTCGAACCCGAGCCCGAAGCCCGCGTGGGGGACGGTGCCGTACTTGCGGAGATCGCGGTACCACCAGTAGTCGGCTTTGTCGAGTCCCATTTCATCAATGCGAGCATCGAGGACTGGCAATCGTTCTTCGCGTTGTGAGCCGCCGACGAGTTCGCCGACACCTGGAACGAGGATATCGACCGCGGCTACGGTTCGTCCTGGAGCACCATCGGTGCCCTCGTCATTCATCCGCATGTAGAAGGCTTTGATGTCCTTGGGGTAGTTGATCACGGCGACGGGCTGCTTGAAATGCTTCTCGCTCAAATACCGCTCATGCTCGGTCTGCATGTCGATGCCCCACTTGACCTGATGCTCGAACTTCTCGTTGCAGGTTTC
>JAESSR010000059.1 GCA_016764015.1 Phycisphaerales bacterium | reverse complement strand
GCGTCGGACTCTGCAGAGGATCTCTGGGCTTGATGCGACGAGGATTGAGCCTCGGGTTTGCATGTAGACCATGTAGGGCGATGGGTTGACTGCTCGCAGTGTGCGGTAGACATCGAACGGGTCGGCGTTGGCTCGGCGTTCGAAGCGGTGCCCGAGCACGACCTGGAAGATATCACCCGCCTGGATATATTCCTTTGCCCGCTCGATCATCGCCGCGTGCTCTTGGCGCGTGGTGTTGCAGGGCATCGGGGTGTTCTTCGTTAGCGGCGTGCTCTCAACGCGCCCGAGGGGCAATGGCTTGGAGTGTTCTTGCACCTTGATCGCGAGGGCATCGAGCGAGTTGATCGCTGCATTGTACTGACCAACCGGATCATCATTGGGGGCAACAAAGACCAGTTTGACGAGGTAGATCAGCTTATCGACATGATCGAAGATCACCAGTTCGTCGTAGAAGCCGAAGGATAGATCGGGGAGGTTGCGATCGTCGTGGGGGGCTTTGTTGATTGAGAGCTTGGTGGGCTCGGCGTAGCGGACCGAGTCGTACCCGGCGTACCCGAACCAGCCGCCGAGGACACACTTGGGAAGCAGATCTTGATCTGCGGATTCTTTGGGGATGCGTTGGACCCAGTGTTCGCTGAGTTTGCGGAGCGCATCGAGCGGGTCGGGCTCGGTAGTGGTGGTTGATTCACCTGATTGATGATCGGTGATGGTGAGCTGAGAGTCTTTGGCGGTGAGCTCGAGCTTTGGGTGGGCTGCGAGGATGGAGTAGCGTCCTTGCTGATCGCCGCCTTCGACGGATTCGAGCAGGAATGAGGGTGCGGTGCGTTGATCGCTCGAAACGAGTCTGCGGTACGCGAGCACGGGGGTCAGTTGGTCGGCGAGCACACGGATGGCGACGGGGACAACCACCCGGTGAGCTTCGTGAGGATGGGATTCGTGAGGATGGGATTCATTCCTCGCGCGTTCAACAGCGTGTACAAATCCGGCTTGGTTGATGCTGGGCATAGATAGGAGTGTATGCGTTGAACATTGGGTGCGGGATGGCCGTAGGATAGGGACATGCTTTTCAAATCCAAACTTGTTGTTCTCGGTTCGTCGTTGCTCGCGTGCGGCGTGTTCGCTCAGCCTGATTCTCCAAAAGAAACGATCCTTACGGGCACTCGTACTTCGGTCAAGGCGGACCCCACTACAGCTCAGCCGGTTCAGAGTTCTCTGAGTCAGGTGTTCGAGCAGATTCTTGAGCAAGAGCCTTTGCGCCGGGCGGGGTTGCGGGCGAGCGTGCTTCGTCAATCGCAGGTTGTGCCTGCGATGGTTGTGATTGTTGAGAGTGCGGATGATTACCTGTTTGCGATTTCACAGTGGGAGAGTGTTGTCCGGTTTCCGATCTTGTGGGATGACGGGACAACCCAGTCGCATGAGGACATCGCACGGTTTGTGCGAGCGTTCAAGCCTGAGCATGTGATCGAACTGAGCGGCGATGTGGGTTCGAGCTGGATGGGCACGCGAGAAGAGAAACAGGCGATCTTTGATGATGTGTTCGGAAAAGCGATTGATCAAAAAACATCGAACTGGAAACAAACCCTCGATCAGTTGGCGAGCACCGGGATTATCAGCCCGGGGATTGTAATCACCGATGTTGATGATTCGGCTTGGGCCGGGGCGTTGGCCCTGTGCGCCGGGCGGTTCCAGCCGATCGCCTTTGTGACTAAACCCAAATCCCCGATGCACAAGCCAATGGACGGGGCCCACGCTGATCAGCTTGAACGGACGATCGAACGAGCAGCCAAGGACACCGGGCGATCGTGGGAAGGTGTTGGCGACGATATTGATGCGATCACCTTGGCGCTCAATGTGGGGACGATGATTCAGGCTGGGCCTGAGCGAAAGGATCGGCTGGCGACCTCGGATCGGATCGGGCGGAAGGATTCCAACGGGCGCGGGACACAGTGGGCGTGGTGCGGGCAGATCATCGGCAACGAATCTCGCAGCGTGTATCAAGCGATGTGTGCGCTGTTTTTGAGCATCGATCAGGCGACGGTGTGGGATGGGTATTCTGCGGAGCAGCCTTGGGCGACCTACGACGGCACCGAGGCGGGTGAGATACTGAGAAAAGCCAAGATCGATGCCGAGGTGACGGATCTGCCTCGCAATACGCTGGGCGATTGGAAGCTTCGGATGGTGCGCCCGATCGGGCACGGCGATGCGAATGAAGGTTCATCGTTACTGTTCTTGATGAACTCGCACGGGATGGCCCACGAGTTTAATCTGCCCAGCAAGACAAAGGGACAGGGCAAAGCCGGGCATATGCCGATCTTCGAGGTGCCCGCGGCGATGCACATGGTGCATTCGTTCTCGCTCCAGAAGCCTATGAACCGGGACACGATCGGCGGGCGATTGATCGAGCGTGGCGTGTATGTGTATGCCGGCTCGGTTGATGAGCCTTTCTTGCAGGGCTTTGTGCCCACGCCAATTGTTGCCCGCCGGCTTGCCGGGACGCTGAGCTTTGCGGCTGCGGTTCACTTTGATGGCGGGAAGGTCTGGAAGATCGCGGTGCTTGGTGATCCACTCGTGACCTTTGGACCAGCCGGGCGACGGATCGAAGCGAACCCGGGTATCTCTGGGGCGCAGTACCTTGGTACACGGTTCAAGGATCGGCTCAAGGACGGCGACTATCTTGGCGTAGTTGAGGACTTGTCGCTCTTAGGCAAAGACGAAGCGGTAGTGCGGATAGCCTCGGCGTTGATGAAGGATCAGCCTGAACGATTTTCTGCGAAGATTGCACAGGCGTCGATCCCGGCGATGTTCCGGGTGGGTGAGTTTGATGGGATGATCGAAGCGTACGATCGGCTCAATGCGCTGGGCAAAGTGGATCCGCTGATGCAGGATTTGCTCTGGCTCTCGTCTCCTTATCTGCTGTCTCGCTGGATTGGCGATGAATCGAAATATACACGGATCACGGCGTTGCTCCGATCGAATATCCGTCAGAGCCAGCGGATTGATGACGCGGAAGATTTGGCGATGTCGATGCGGACACGCTCGATTCTCGATGCGATTGGCGTGCTTGAGTCGCTCCGTCCGACGCTCAATGTTCGGGAGAAGATTCAGCTTGATAAGGCGTTGGCACGGGTGAGAAAATAGGGTCGGGAGAAGGCAATGGGCAATAGGGAATAGGCAATGGGTGCAGAGGGGGAAGAAGGAGACCCCCTCCGTCACGCTGCGCGTGCCACCTCCCCCGGAAGCCCGGTGGAGGCGAAAGAATGCGTCGTTGGTCATTTGCTGGTATTGAATCCCTAGTATTGACCATGATTCAGCTTGGTGTCAATATCGATCATGTGGCTACGCTTCGGCAGGCGCGGTATCCGGGGGTGCCAGACCCGATGAGTGGGGGCGGCGAGCCTGATCCGGTGCGTGCTGCTCATGAAGCGGAACTTGGCGGGGCTGATGGAATCACGGTACACCTGCGTGAGGACCGTCTTCATATCGAGGATCGGGATGTAGAACTCTTGCGCCGATTGGTGAAGGTGAAACTGAACTTAGAGATGGCTGCGACGGACGAGATGGTCGGGATTGCGTGCGGGCTCTTGCCTCACACTTCGATGCTTGTGCCTGAGGGTCGCAACGAGGTGACCACCGAAGGCGGGCTTGATGTATTGGCTCAGAAGGATCGGCTCAGGGATGTGGTTGCCAAACTCAAAGACAGCGGCATGGTGGTGAGCGCATTTATCGACCCTGATATCAAGCAGGTCGAAGCGGCGGCGGCTGTAGGATTCGATGTCTGCGAGGTGCACACCGGCCCGTATGCCCATGCGTTTGCAAGCTGTGGCGGCGATCTCCGCAAGCAAGCGCTTGAGAATCAGCTTGATCTGGTGATACAAGCGGGCGGGGTGATTCGCGGCGCGGGGATGCGGTTTAATGCTGGGCATGCGCTCAACTATCACAATGTGCAACTGATCGCAAGGCTCGATGGGATCGATGAGTTGCACATCGGACATTCGATCGTTTGTCGGGCTGTGTATGTGGGTTTGCGCCAGGCGGTTGGCGATATGAAAACGCTGATGATTGATGCTCAACGCGACGCGCAGAGAAACTGTTGATGCGTCGGAACTGAATGCTTCTATTCTCAATCTGTTGTTGCATTAAAATATAATTACGCTACGATCTTTGCATGACCAGACAATCTTCTTCGGGGACAGGGGTTTCTCCTCGGAGCACAAAGAATACGGCACAGGAATGCCCCCCCTCATCGGGCAAGGAAAAACGAGCACAACGCGGCGAGCGCGGGGCGTTTGTGAACCACCAGGCAGCGATTGATTTTCTTGACAGCCGAGTCAATGTAGAGCGGGTGCGCCCGGACAAAGTGGAGCGCGTTGTCTGGAAGCTCGATCGGATGCGTGCGCTGCTTGAAAAACTCGGCAACCCGCATGAATCACTCAAAATCGTTCATATCGCCGGCTCGAAGGGGAAGGGCTCTGTCTGCAACATGCTCGAATGCTCGCTCGAAGCGTGCGGGTATACGACGGGGATTTTCACGAGCCCGCACCTGATTGATGTGCGTGAGCGGGTACGGATTTCGGGCATGCCGATCGACGAACAGATGTTTGATCGCACGCTTGAGCAGTGCCGAGATGCAGCCAACACGATTGAAGATGAGCACGGCAAGGCGACCTATTTCGAGCTCCTCACCGCGTTGTCATTGATGGCGTTTGCAACCCAGGCGGTTGATCTGGTCGTGCTGGAGACGGGGATCGGCGGTCGGCTAGATTGCACCAATGTCATCACCCCAATCGTGTGTGGGTTGACGAGTATCCAGCTCGAGCACACCCTGATCTTGGGCGATACCCTCGAAAAAATTGCCGCTGAAAAAGCGGGAATCATGAAAACACAGACGGTGACGATATCGCTGGCTCAGCATGAAGATGTGAACGCTGTGTTCCAGAAGCAGGCCCAGGCTGTTGGTTCTGAACTCAAGTTTTTGGGTAGCGAGATCGAGTATACTCGCAGGTTCCAGTCTGGGGTGGCGCGTGGGCCTCACGCGCGGGTGTGTGTTGGTAAAGAGGACGAGGGCTTCGAGCATATTTCGGTGCCTTTGCTCGGGATGCATCAGGCAGACAACTGCGCCTTGGCGTTGGCGATTATACTTGAGCTGCGATCACACCGCTTTGTTCTGCCCGAGCGGCTGATCAGTGCCGGGCTTGAGCAGATCAATCGATCGGGCAGGATCGAGCAGATTTTCGACCAGCCTCGGATTTATATTGATGGAGCCCATACGCCTGAGAGTGTCCGCGAAACACTCAAAGCGGTGGGGGCGCATATTAAATACGATTCGCTCGTGGTGATCTTTGGGTGCGCGAGCGACAAAGATGTTGCAGGGATGCTCAGAGAGCTTGATCGCGGGGCTGACAAGGTGCTGTTTACGAAGGCATCGGGCAACCCACGCGCGATGGATCCCGATGAGTTGCTCAGTATGTTCGCGCAGGATCACCGGGTGATGGGCGAGGTGAAGGCGAGCGTGAAAGAAGCGATCAATGTGGCTGCGGGTGTTATTAAAAAGGATGATGTCATTTTGTTGCTCGGCAGTTTTTATATTGCAGGTGAAGCCAAGGCTTTGTTTCAGGCACGCAAAGCACGCTGATCGCGTTGATCTCATCTTGTTTGGTGCTCTTTTGGGCGGGACATCATTGGCGGCGTGTGGCTTTCAACACACACTGTTCATATACTTTCAGCGAATCGAACAGATGAACGATGCACCATTGCGTGTTGTGTTTCTTCATCACCAATCACTACTCATGGAGTCTTATTCGTGTTTGAATCTATCAAAGTTGCCGGCAAGGGCAAAGCAAGCGTACTCGTCATCGGACAGTTCAAGGGCGAATCGCTCGACACCAAGACCAAAGCACTCGATGGCGATGGATCATTGGCCAAGGCGTCCAAGCGAGCCGAGGCGGATGGGTCGTTGGGATCGATCATTCAAGTGCACGGCTCAAACGGGTACGAACGGGCATTGATCGTCGGGCTCGGATCGCGCAGTGGCTTTGACGCCGGGTCACTCCGACAGGTAGCGGGTCAAGTCGGGCGTGCGCTTGCCAAGGCGAAGGCAAAGAGTGCGAACTTCCAAATCTTCCAGGCACTCAAGAAGCTCAACAAGGGGGACTCGGTCGATGCGTTTACGGCAGGCACAATGATCGGCGAAGGGCTTGGCATTTTGTCGTGGTCGTTTGATTCACTCCGAGGAGCAGCGACCAACCTGCCAACGCAGACCAAGCTTGCTGTGCACAGTTGTTGCACCGCGTTCAATGATGGCGTGACGCGCGGGCTCGGGTTTGCAGAAGGCACAAATATCGCAAGAACACTCTCGCAGACGCCTCCCAATATCGCAACGCCGATGTGGATCGCCAACGAAGCCAAGAAGATGGCACGCAAGAGCGGCAACATGAAATGCACCGTGTTCAGCGGCAAGAAGCTCGAAGAAGAGCGGCTCGTCGGGCATATCAATGTTGGTAAGGCAAGCGAAAACCCGCCTTGCATGATTCGGCTTGAGTACACACCGGCTCGCGGCAAGTCCAAGAAGCCCATCGTTCTTGTTGGCAAGACCATAAGCTATGACTCTGGCGGCTTGTCCATCAAAGTCGGCGGCGGCATGCGTGGCATGAAACGCGACAAAGACGGCGGGTGTGGTGTCTTTGGCGCAATGCATATCATCGCCAATGTCATCAAACCAAACCGCCCGGTCGTCGCGATCTTGGTGAGTGCTGAAAACTCGATCAGTGATGAAGCCTACCGCCCGGACGATGTCCTCACCTTCCGCAACGGCGTGACTGTTGAGATCACCAACACCGATGCCGAAGGGCGTTTGGTCTTGGCCGACGGCTTGATCTGGGCGTGTGAAAAAGAAAACCCAGAGTATGTCGTCGATATCGCGACCCTCACCGGCGGCATCGTGACCGCGCTCGGTGCGGTCTATGGCGGCATGTGGTGTGATGACGATGAGCTTCGCGCCAAGGTTGAAGCGGCGGGCGAATCGACCGGCGAAATCGTTTGGCGAATGCCTCACCATGCGGGTTATAACGCGATGATGAAATCACCGATTGCTGATATCGTCAACTCGTCAGCGGTTCGTGGGGCACACCCGATCCAGGGCGCGGCGTTCTTGACCTACTTCGTTGAAGAAGGCGTCAAGTGGGCCCATCTTGATATCGCGGGCGTGCACGCGATCGGCAAGGACAACGAGTTTATGTGCGCCGGGCCAAGCGGGTTCGGAGCACGGTTGCTCGCGGATCTTGTTGAGCGAAGCTGATTCATTTCAACTAAACAAGAAGACAACGCCTCGGTTTTTTCCGGGGTGTTTTTTATGTGTTGATGATATTGACTCGCAAGCTCATTATGAACAGCCGCAGGACGAGCCGGTGTTTGATGAGCAGCAACCACCAGAGCCCGATGAGCTTGTGGTGCCCCAGCCTTTGGTGTTCATCCACTTGCGCATTTTCATACCAAGCGCCCATGCCATCAAGAGGATGAAAATGAGGGCGGCGATGCCTTTGACGCTCAGCAATGGGACCAGATGCTCGTGCAAAGCGACCATCTTGGTAAGATCGGGCATGTATCCGAGGAAGAACTGGTCGAAGATGATCCCGGCTCCCAGCGCGACGCCGGCGATGGTGGCGAGGTATATCACAAGGGCTTTCATGCCCAGGTCCTTGAGTAGCCAGCTCATGGTCGCGACATTGGTCGCGGGTCCTGACAACAACAGCACCAACGCAGCGCCTGGCGAGAGCCCGGCGACTACCAAAGAAAACGCGAGCGGGGTCGAACTGGTGGCGCAGATGTAGAGGGGGATGCCGACAAGGAGCATGATGAGCTTGGTCATGATCCCTGAGCCGATGTGCTCTTCGAACCAACCCGGAGGCACTGCAGCGCCGATGACTGCAGCCATGACGAGCCCGACGCTCAGCCAAGCCGCCAGATCGACAAGCATGATCCCGAATCCATGACGGAAGGCTTCTCGGGTGCCTCCGATGAATCCGAGCCCGGTCTTCTGAGGCGTCGATGAGCAGCATGATCCCGCTGAAGACTCTTCTTTAGGCTCGGTTGATGAGCAGCACGAACTTGCTGGTTCAGGATTCGACGAGCAGCACGATCCCGGTGCGGGCTCGGGTTTCGACGAACAGCATGAACTCGCTTTGGGTTCTTGCTTGGATGAACAGCACGAGCCAGTCGCTTTCTTCTCGACTTTGGCGACGGCTGATGCGGCATCATCGGCGTTGGTGATTGTGAGTCCGATCGCGCCTGGGTCTTCAACCGAATCTTCGATCGAATCATCATCGGCTGATTGAACTCTCGTATCGGTCTTGTTGCTGTCGGTGAGATCGATGAGGATGCCTGCGACTAAGCCTGTGAAGACCGCGATGACCGGGCGGGCAAGAGCGAAGAATGGCCCAAAGAGTCCCCAGGTGAGCGGGATGGATTCTTCGCCGGTTCGAGGCGTTGAAATCGCAAACGCAGCACTCGCCCCCTTGCTCGCACCCTGTTTGCGCAGCCCGGCTGCGACCGGGATCACGGCACACGAGCACAATGGCAGCGGGATCCCCAAGAGCGAGGCCTTGGCGATGGGGATTATTCCTCTGCCGCCAAGG
>JAESSR010000058.1 GCA_016764015.1 Phycisphaerales bacterium | reverse complement strand
TTTGACGAGTCCGAGCAGGATATGCTCGGTCCCGATGTATTCGTGGTTGAAGCGTTGGGCTTCTTGGTTGGCCAAGGCCATCACTTTGCGGGCTCGATCGGTAAATCGTTCAAACATGATTCTTCTCCCGCTGCCCGATTCCTGCGAATCGGACGGCTTATTGACGCTCTCACGCCGTCTCACTGTCGAGTTTTCAGCTTGTACACCCACTGAGTACAACGCCGCTCGACACATTCTTGTTCGCACCAAACGGGCATTGGGATCTGGAAGATACCGGTTGCGTCTTGAAAAGGCACGATTCTGTACCTTCTATCGGCTGCATTGGGCATGCCAGATTGATGAGAGCGCAAAAGTCAGCGAATATCGAGTTAATGGTTGGTGTGGAAAGGTTTATGGCGGGATGAAACGATTTGTGTGACGCAGGAATGGGCAGGAATGGCGCAAAGTCTGTCAATCCGGCAGGGAAGTTGGTGTGTTGATGAGCCGGGTTGGGCGATGGCGAGTGCTCGAGGCGGTGAATGGTCGATATACGCGCTATAGTGCCTCCTAGGTTCTGATTTTACACGCAATAGCCCGATTTGGGGCAGTTTGTGAGGATTTCGTCATGGCGAACAAGCACTTTGATGTCGTTGTAGTTGGTGGTGGGCCCGGTGGATATGTTGGCGCGATTCGTGCTGCTCAGCTTGGGTACAAGGTGGCGATTATTGAGCGGGCGAAGATGGGTGGGGTGTGCCTCAACTGGGGATGTATCCCGTCGAAGGCGTTGATTGCCAATGCCGAGCTGATGGAAAAACTCGCGGAACAAGAAGAGTGGGGCATCACTACGGGCGAAGTGAAGTTTAATTGGAAGAAGGTCATTGGCAGATCACGCGATGTGGCTGCCAAACTCAACAAGGGCGTTGAGTATTTGATGAAAAAGAACAAGATTGAGTTTATTAACTTACATGCGAAGATTGTGAAGGCAGGCCCGAAGATTGAGATTGAACTTCGTGATTGTGATCTTCAGGAAGAACTTACGCCGTCGCCTGTGAAGGTGAATAAGGTAAAGGAAACCATTACTTGTGGCAAGGTGATTATTGCAACCGGTGCGGTGGCAAGAGACTTGCCGTTTGCCAAGTTTGATGGCGACAAAATCTGGGGTGCACGCGAGGCGATGAACAATACTGATCGCCCTGAGAAGCTAATTATTGTCGGGGCCGGTGCGATTGGGATGGAGTTCGGGTATGTCTACAAGAACTTCGGCACCGAGGTGACCATCATCGAGATGCTGGATCGTTTGGTGCCTGTCGAAGACGAGCAGGTCGGCAAAGAGATGACCAAAATCTACAAGAAGCACGGGTTCAACATCAAGGTCAAGACCGGCGTGCTCGATGTGGATTCCTCAGGCAAAGGCGTCAAGGTGACGGTTGCGCCGATGGGCAAGGACGGCAAGCCGGACACATCGAAGAAGGAAGTGCTCGAAGCAGACAAGGTGTTGCTCGCGATCGGCGTTGGCGGGCGGTACGATGGATTGTTCGATGATTCGCTCGGGCTTGAAACCGTGCGTGGACATATCAAGACGGATTATGTGCCTTTGAGTGATACGACACCGAGTGAGCCTAAACCACTTGATTACAAGACGAATCTGCCCGGCGTGTATGCGATCGGTGATGTGATTGGGCCGCCTTGGTTGGCACATGTTGCCGCTGAAGAGGCGGTGCTTTGTGTAGAGCGATTCGCGTTCAAAGAAGGCAAAGCCAAGCACGATCCGATCCCGATGGATTACACCGTGATCCCTGGATGTACTTACTGTCATCCACAGGTCGGCAGTGTTGGCTACACCGAGCAGGCGCTCAAGGCGCAGGGCTTGAAGAAGGGCGAAGATTACGATGTAGGTGTATTCAACAACGGCGCGCTTGGCAAAGCGATCGCGACTCGGCATACTGATGGGTTTGTCAAGATCATCCGCGGGCTTCCTCGCGGCGAGATTCTGGGCACACACATCTTGGGCGATCAGGCGACTGAGTTGATCGCTGAGATGACGCTGGCGAGAAGGCTCGAAGCGACGACCGAGGAGATTATCGCAACGGTGCATGCGCATCCGACGATGCACGAGGCAGTGCATGAGGCGGCGCTGGCGTCTGAAGGGCGTGTGATTAACTCGTAAGCCGAAGTGTAAAATAGATTTATTCAGCCACCTGTTTAGGTGGTTTTTATATATAAATACAACATATATATAGTTTGATGAAACCGGCGGGGTCGAGTTGTTGTACTCTTTTGTATGAGAACAACTGTATCCCGATCTGCGATGTGTCTCACGAGCGTGCTCATGCTGTGTTGTCTGCTGTGCGCCTCGGGCTGTAGCGGTGGTTTTTTGCAGATTCCAGTGAGGCGGTCGATCCCGGTGGCGATTCGGTATGACCAACTTGGCGATCAGTTGAGCGTGGATGTACAGATTGTTGAGGGGGTTGAGAATCCGATCTATCCGGGGACCATTGGGATATACACGATGATTGATGGGCTGCGGGTTGAAGGGTTGTACCCGCCCAAGAAACTGATGGAGATCATTCCGAAAAAGCGGGGTGATCTTTGGTCGCCCCCAAGGGTAGTTCTGTATTCAAAGGGAGAATGGAAAGTTGTGCGTGGAGGGACTTGGAGTTTCCGGTCTGCGCATGTGTTGCCCGGGGAGTCGGTGAAAGTTGTTATTGAGAAACACCATGACGAACCTATGCCCAAGTACGGTGTATCTGTCTCGGGCACATCATATAATGGAGGACGGAGATGATCTATATAGTCGTGTTGCTTGGTTTTCTTGGGGCTTTGGGGTTGGGCGGTGCGGTGGTGTCGCTTAATGAGCCGGAGAATGAGACAGCAAATGTAGCAGAACCCAAGCGGGGCATTCCATTCAAATGGACGCAGAGTCCAAAGACGACCGAGACCACCCTCATTATTTATGATCTGGGCTTGCCCGAGGAGGGCGTTGCGGTGGGTATCCCCAGTTCATCGCTTGCGTATCGGAATGATGATGTGCATAGCCCGTTTCTGGTCGAGTATGGAGATGTTGCGTTCATCCCCGGGCATCGGTATCAATGGCATGTGGCGGCTATCAATCCGATGGGGTATTCATTGTCAAAGCCGGCCACTTTCATCATCAAGGATAAAGTCATCGAGCCCATACACTCTGGCGATCTGCCGCAGGTGTATAAGCTGCTTGCGGTCGATGGCGGTCATATCAATGAGGGGATGGGATCGTCGGTTGCACTCGATGGGGAGATCGCGGTTGTGGGGGGGCAGGGGCACGGCACAGAGCACGGGCGTGCTTGGATTTTTAAGCGGGTTGGTTCGCGGTGGATTCAACTCAAAAGGATCTACAGCTTTGGAGGGCATGCGGGCGAGGGCTATGCGTGCTCGGTTGCTCTCAAGGGCAGTCTGATCGCGGTGGGTGCCTTGGATAACAATACAAGCGGGCATGATGGTTCGGGGGTGGTCTATCTGTACCGGGATTATTCAACGCCTGCGCAAACACAGTGGTCTCATGAGATCACGCTCTATCCCGATGAACCCAAGCCCGGCGCGAGGTTCGGGGCATCGGTATCAATCTCGGGGGACACGGTTATTGTCGGAGCACCGGGTGAGCGTGCGGCGTATGTGTTCGAGTACAAGGGGACGCACTGGGATCAGATCGCCAGACTGATTCTGTCGGGGGACGGTGATGCGATGGAGAACGGGAAGAGCGATTTCGGGGCGAGTGTCGCGATTGATGGGGAGCGGATTGTTGTTGGGTCGCCGCGGGTTGAATCATCTCAAGATAATGAAGCCGGTGCGGGATATGTCTTTCGGCTCGGAGATCAGGGCTGGACTCAATCGGACAAGCTGACAGCTCCGCTCTCGGCTGGTGATCCCGCGCAGGGTGATGGGTTCGGGATGAGCGTTGCACTCTGGCAAGACACCGTTGTGATCGGGGCGATCTCTGCATGGAACTCGGCCAAGATAGGTTCGGGCGTTGCGTATGTTTTCGAGTATTCTTCCGCTGGACAATGGGAGATGGCATCGCGTCTTGAGAATGAAGGATGTCAGAAGGGCGATGAGTTCGGACGATCGGTCTCGATCTCGAAGAGCGCCGTAGTTGTGGGTGCGCAATGTGATCACGGTAATAACCAAGCGGGGAGTGCGTACACATTCTCACGCGATGACACGGGTTGGCACAGTGTTTATCGGCTTTATTCGAATGTAGGTCATTCGGGAGATCGCTTTGGAATGAGTGTCGCGATCTCTGGGGATACGGTTCTCTGTGGTGCTCCAATGGATGACGAAAAACGGATCAATCAAGGGTCTGCTTCGGTGCATGAGTTGATTCCACTTGGATCTGATTGAAACTTGGGTTGAGCTAGTTTCAGAAAACTTGTTCTCTCGAAGTGGATGAACTTCTTTGATGTTTTCGCTTTTCTCGATGTGTTTGCTGGCGGGTTTATGTAGGCCAGAATTGTCCAAGAATGGCCAGTATTGTGGATGTGGCGTGGTTTGATGATGTGTCAGGGGTAATTATGGGCGATATTCGTCTTTGATGGCTCTTGGTTTCTTGGTATGCTCTTTGCTTTGGTTTTGGCAAGGCTCTCTGCGTGATGAGCCTACTTGGGAAATATTTGTCAAAGAGAGAGTTTACCATGCTTCGCAATCAGCTTGTTTTTCTATCTGCTCTGACACTCGCATCGGTATGCTCTGCGCAGCAGGTGTATCGTGTGATTGATACGGCAGGAGATGGTGGCGATGGGCTTGCTTGGGGGAGTGCGTTTGATGATTTGCAAGCCGCGCTGGGAGTGGTTGTTGCAGGAGATGAGATTTGGGTCGCTGAGGGGTTGTATACGCCTTCGGATACGGATGCTGCGGCGAGCTTTGTGATGATCGATGGGGTGAATGTCTACGGCGGGTTTGCTGGTGATGAGACACTGCGATCGCAGCGTGATCCCAGCACTCATGTCACTCGGCTTTCAGGCGATATTGGACATGACGACACCTTTGTTCCAACCTATCTCATTCACACTGCCAACTCAGGGCACATTATTGATGCCAGCGGGGTCAGTGCGGGTACGGTGATCGATGGGCTGACGCTTGAGTATGGCGCGTATGGGCCTGCGGGTGGTTCTGCGGGGAATCCATTGATGTCCGGTGCGGGAATCTATTGTGTTGGTGGATCGCCAACGATTAACAACTGTGTGATTCAGTTCTGCTATTCTGCTTTCGGCGCTGGCGGTGGGATGTATTTTCTCAATGCTCACCCGACGATTACCAACACCAAAGTGCAATACAACTACGGGCACCTGAGTAATGGTGCAGGGATTTACTTGGGTGGTTCGAGCAGCGCGGTGATCGAGGATTGTGAAATCAGCTACAACACCATGATCTTCTCATTACCGGACGGATACGGCGGGGGGATCGCGCATGATTCCGATGGTGAACTCATCGTTCGGCGGAGCCTCTTCGAGGGAAACCTTGTTCGTCCGTTCTATTCGCTCGGCGATGATGTGGGCTACGGCGGCGGGATATTTTCGTTTCGATCGCCGCTGACTGTTGAGGATTCAGTTTTCAAGAGCAATACCGCTTCAATCGGTGGTGGGATCATCGCCT
>JAESSR010000057.1 GCA_016764015.1 Phycisphaerales bacterium | reverse complement strand
TTCACTCGATGCGATGCGTTGGTTCTTGACGACACAGGGTCCTTTGGGGGCGAATGATTCGGACTTTGCACACTCACGCTTTGTTGAGGTGTACAACGCGGATCTTGCGAACAGTGTCGGCAACTCGACGAGCCGAGTTGGGAATATGTTCAACAAGTATTTCGATGGCCAAGTCAAAGGCACATGCAACGGCGAGTTTGGTTTCGACAACGGCACATCATTGCAGACTGCGCTCAAAGCACTTGAAAACGCGGGTAAAAAAGTCGACGACCCGGATCGGACATACAAGATTGCCGAGTTTACGCAGCAGGCTGTGGCACAGGCGGGCGATGCGCTCGCCGACATGAACCTTGATGCAATGCTCGATGCTGGGCGATCAATCGTTCGCCATGTCGATGACTTCATCTCATATTCAGCACCGTTCACACTCGCCAAGCAACTCGATACACTCGACGATGGCGAGCATGCGTTGAGTTCGATCTTGTATTCCTGTGGCGAGGCCTTGAGAATCGCATCGTTGTTGTTGTCCCCTGCGATGCCTGAGAAGATGGCCGAGCTTTGGCGGAACTGGAACTGTAATCATCTGATTGGTCCTGATGATTGCAACTCTGGATTTGTCGCGCCGCTGAGCGAACTTGCCAAATGGGGCGGCGAGTACGGGCTCAAGCCCGGACAAACCATCGAAAAAGGTGCGGCTTTGTTCATGCGTGCAGATGCGAAAGAACCCCCACCAACCTTGTAGCCCATCTATTTCATTACCAAAGTATCCTTGCTAGGCCAAGGATCTTTTTTTGAACATACTGCATTGACAATGGAGACTCATGTCTGTAGCATATATGCGCAATGTCTATCAGTCCCCGCCAAATGATCCGTGAAGTCCTAGAGGAAACTAAAACCAGTGGCGTAGATTTCGCCCAAATGGTTGAAATACACAGGGTCACTCTTTCACGATATCTCAACGGAAAGATAGATGTCTCTGGCGACACATTGATAAAGATGTTGAATAAAACAGGCTATGGAATAACCGCAATTGACACGAGCATTTTACTAAACCGCCCCGTGAAGGAGAAAAAAATGCATATTACCAAAGACCAAGCATACCCAGAAGTAATCCAATTATGCCAAGCTATCGGCGGCACAATGGAGTGGTTTCCCAAACCACCCGGCGGCTATTGGAGATTGACTCTTGAAAACAAGTCATTTGACATCGATATCAAAAAGCTTGGCCCCATCAACGACCTCGACAGACTATATAGCATTTGTGATGGAATCACCAACCCCACCAGTCAGGATCATTACTCTTATGTACTGCGTGATGATGCTGTTTCAAAACTGAGAGAACTCTTTGTGCTAAAAGCGAGATAAACTCACCACATGCTTGAATCTGAACTGATTATCTTTGACTGTGACGGCGTGCTTGTCGATACCGAGCCTTTGACCAACCGGGTGCTGGCGCGATGCGTCTCGGCGGTCGGCTGGGAAATCGATCAGGCGTATTCGATTGCTCATTTTAAGGGACGGAACCTTGACGACATCTTGGTAGATGTCGAAACCAAGCTCGGCAAGAAGCTGCCTGAGTTGATGGATGGGTACCGCAAGCAGATGTATATTGAAATTCATGAGTTCGGGGTGCCCGCACTCGGTGGGATTCATGAACTCCTCGATGCGCTCGATGCGATGGGCGATCAAGCCCCCCACCGGTGTATCGGGACGAATGCACCGCTCGAAAAGGCGAGGCTCACGCTTGGTGGATCAGGATTGATCGATCGGTTTGGGCATCGCGACGGGACAGATCGCCAGACGATGTTTAGTGCCTATGAGGTTGGAAAATGGAAGCCTGATCCAGGGCTGTTTCTTCATGCAGCAGCGGCGATGGGGCATGAGCCTGAGACCTGCATCGTGGTTGAGGATTCGACCGCGGGGGTGATCGCTGCGGTTGCTGCGGGGATGCGGGTGATCGGATTGGCGGATTTGACGCCTGCAGACGATCTGGCCAAGGCCGGGGCGACTCAGATTGTTGAATCGCATCATGAGCTGGTGGCAACCTTACAAGAAAACACTTGAGCCGGTGGCACAGGCGTCCCGCCTGTGGTCTTTAGGGAGTTCAATGTGTGATCAAGAGAAGAACACAGGCGGGACGCCTATGCCACCAAGAAAAGCGAATATACCTCTGCAAATCTTTGTCTGGGAGCACTTTGTGCGCATTTCCAATTAGGATTTTCGAGGCTCGTGTCTATGATCCTCGACTATGCCCATGCCCCGAATCGCCATCGTCGGCCGACCCAATGTCGGCAAGAGCTCTTTGCTCAATCTCATCGCCCAAGAACGGATCGCGATCGTTGATCCAACACCCGGAGTGACACGCGATCGGCTCTCGACCGTCGTTGATCTCACCCACCCGGATCTCAAAGGCCCGATCAAGCAGATCGAGCTCACCGACACCGGCGGCTACGGCGTATATGTCGCCGACGGCAAACGCTACAACGAAATCGGCGAAGACCTCTCGACACTCACCAAAGATATTGAACGCCAGATCGCTGATGCGGTATCGAGCGCGGACATTATTTTATTCGCGGTAGATTGTCAGGCCGGGATCACATCTCAAGACCAAGAAATTTGTCAGATGCTCCGCGAGCAGAAACTCGGTCGTCGTGATAAGAAGGGTACGAAAAACTCGGAACTCACCCGTGTGTATGTCGTCGCGACCAAGTGCGATGATTCGAGCTGGGAGCCTCACGCGTATGAGCTGTCGGCATTCGGGTTTGGTGTGCCTTTTATCTGTAGCGCGACGAGCAAGTACTTCCGAAGGAACCTGCTCGATCGTTTATACGAGATTACTCCAAACGAAATCTTTGAGCCTGAACCTGAAGTCGATATGAAGATCGCGATCGTCGGCAAGCGCAATGCAGGCAAGTCAACCTTTGTGAATCGTCTCGCTGGCGAGCCTCGCATGATTGTTTCGGAGATCGCAGGCACCACCCGCGACGCGGTGGATGTGAAGCTTGAGTTTAACGGCAAGTCATTGCTCGCGATTGACACCGCGGGTTTACGCCGAAAGAAATCGTTCCAAGACAACATCGAGTGGTACGCGCTCGATCGTGCAGAACGCGCGAT
>JAESSR010000056.1 GCA_016764015.1 Phycisphaerales bacterium | reverse complement strand
CTCTTCACCAAAACCGTCGAAAAACTTGCAGCCAAAGGCATCGACACCCTCGAATGGGCACCACTCGAAGAACCATCGCCGCCGGATCTCGACGAACTTGATCCCCTGGGCAATCGCCCGATCGTCTTCGCACTCATCAGTGTTGATAGCTCCGCAGGCTCAGGTGAATCAGGACTCGGCGGCGCGAAACGCGCCACCGAGCTCGGCAGTGTCCTCACCAAGCTCATCAACCAAGGTGAATCGGTTCTGATCTCGCTGAGCCCATCAATCTTCCCGATCTCGAATCTCGACGACCCGTTCACGAAGGCTTACAAATCCTTCGGCATCACCGCCGATTCTGGTCGCCCGCTCCTCCACGACAAGATCGGAACCATGGGACGCATCGCCGATCCGATCACCCTTGTCATTCCAGATAATGGCCCAACCGAAGGATCAGGCGAAGACCTGCACCCGATCGCCAACGCCATGTCCGGGCTCAGCACCGTCATCCCGTGGGCAATCCCATTAACGATCGAACCAACAACCGATGTCCAAGCGTTCCCGATCATACAACTCAACAGCGCTGACCAATCCGACCAAGCATGGGCAGAGCGAGACTGGCTCACCCTCTGGCGCACCCCGATCCAATCACGGGCAATCTCTCGCACGCAGCCAATCTTTAATCCCAAAACAGACGCACGATCTGACACTTGGACACTCGCCGCAGGTGCCCAGCGCACACACGCGGGCACCAAGCAACGCATTGTTGTCGTAGGATCCAACGGCTGGTCAACGGATTCAATCACAACCAACAACGAGCAACTCGTCGACGGGCGTGTCACGACACGCTGGCCGGGCAACATGACCCTGTTTGATTCATCAATCGTCTGGCTCGCGGGCATGGATGATCTCATCGGCTCAGGCACCCAGGCACGCCCGATCGCCACGATCAAGAACCTCGATCAACGCCAACGCTCAATGATCCGCTGGCTCCTGCTCGCTGCTTTGCCCGGGCTCATCTTGATCTTGGGCATGGTCTCTCGCTTGATCTTCGGCTAACTCATCCTCCCCATTCGCTTGTGCCCAAGCTGCATATCGACGGGCGACAATCCCGGTGCAAACGATACCTAATGGGATCACAATGATTGTCTCGGCGATGCGGTTGATCACATCCGCCCCGATCGCGGTCCGCATCGTAATCGCGGTCCCCGTCGAGCTCATCTTCGCAGCGATCCCAACGCCCCACTCGCGGAACCCAAGCCCGGCTCCCGTCAGCGGAATGACTTGGGCGATCTGCGACGCTGCGGTAATCAACGCGATCTGCACCGGAGTAATCGCAATCCCGATCATCGCAAACGCTGCAGCGTACCGCAGCATCCATACCAACAAATCCAGGTTCCGATACACCAACCCAAGCATCAGGTATCCAAACTTAACACTCTTCAAAGCGCCCAATGCCGCGATCAATGCGAACACGCCGATGGGTATCAGCAACACCCCAACGAGCTTGCTGATGGGCATGTCCGCAGGCATCAGCATCATTAAACCAATCGCCACCGCGTTGGCAATCGCTGCGTGGACCATCGACCAGACACTCGCCTCGATCGAATCACGCACACGAATACTGTTCACCTTCGCGTGATACCCAATCCGCCCGACGAGCCCGGGTCGCATCGGCAGATGATTGAGCAACCAAGCACTGCCCACCAACGCGAGCATCTCCTTGCGCCCGACAACGCCGTGCCGACGCACCAACGCGTGCAGGCACAATCCCACAAAGACCCAGTTCGCGATCGGGCCGACTAGAATCACAATCCCAGTCCACACCGGCGCGTGCCTGATATTGTTTGCAAACTCTTTGATCTGCTCTGGGTCCGTCAGCAGATACACTCCCGCGCCAACAAGCAACAGCATCCCGAGCACAAACCCAATACGCGCACGCGAGCCATTGACTGCTTGTTTCATAGGATTAGATTGAATCTTGGGCATCTTCATATCCATGTATTGCCGAACATGTATTTCCCAACATGTATTTCCCAACATGTGTTCCCAACATGTGTTCCCAAAGATTCTAGAAATCAAAGTTCTCTTTTGCTGGAATCATCGACTCAACCCCAGGGCCGATCATCCCAAGCGTCGATGAACCTGCATCCAAACGAGCCTTAATAATCCCCGCGATCGTGTGCACCCGTGGATCAGATGACTGCTCAAGCACCTCGAATATCGGCGAATCCGACGCATCGGTCCGCGTGAGCAATGCGCTGGCAAGCAGCACCGTGTCCACCCGCGAATCAATCAACGCTTCAGACAAGATCGACCCAATCACATGATCATCAAACGCGATCATCTCAGCCACCTGATGGCGATGAGGAAGCAACAAAATCATCCGCGCCCGTTCAGGGCTCTGAGCGCGGGTATACAGATCAATGAGCCCGCCAATAAGCTCGTTCTTTTCAGGGGTCGAAAGCTCCATGCCATCCGCCGGAAGCGTCAGCTTGGCTGCCGACGCAATGACCGCCCGACGCCGAGCATCCTCATCAGTATCACTCAAGATCGCAACGAGATCGTTCATCGGCAAACTGCACTCACCGAGCACCAGGCGCTGTGCGATTTCTGATTGCGAGCTGAGCCCAAACGGAGAAGCCACGATCCCAAAGTTCATCTGATTCTGATCTCGCTGCCTCTGCAACTCCTGCTCGGTTGTCCGCGGCTGGAACCCCTGGATCACCCGCCAACGCTGACGGATCGACGCGTTGGGCTGCATCTTGAGCAACCACGCAGTCTGAGGCGAATCCGCAGGCACCTCGACAACGATCTCTTCAAGCGGACGCAATCGCAAACGCTGACCCAGATCAACCACCTTTGAGTTCACCTTCCCCTGGAACCCCTTCAAGGAATCATCGATCCGAGGCGTGATCAAAAACCGCGAATCCATCGGCGATGCCGGCCCAAGCGCAAGGGGAATCGGAGAAAGATTCTTGAGCCGAATCGTAATCATCGGACGATCAAGCGTGCCCAGCCGATTGCTCGACAACTCCATGCCAAGGTAAACATAAGTCTCAGGGCGCGTATCCATCTGATCGATCCACTCGGGCATCGTCTTCACCATCTGATTCATCCGCACACCCGCGTCCGTCAATACCTGATCGCCATAGCCGAGATGAATCATACGAGATCGCCCAAACGCACCGTACGCGTTGAGCGGGTTTGAATGGGTCAATACCGTATAGACCTCGCCGGCCTTGCGCGTTTCTCCGAGTTGTTCGTACGACAACCCACGGATAATCTCGAGCACCGGCGAATACTGAAACTTCGTGATCAGCCCAAGCGCTTGCTCGATATTGCCCTCCGCATAAAGCGCCATCGGTTCGATCTGCTCAAAGAACGACACCAGCACCGGCACTTCGCCCACGATCCTCTTGAGATCCGGACGAATTTTATCGGTATCAATCCCAACGATCGCACGCATCACCTGAAAATCTGCGATCTTTGCTGCCCCCTGATTCAACAACGCTTCTCGATTGACTCCTCGCTGATTGAGCTGCTGACTCATCGCTGTGAACTCATTATTCACCGTTTGCTGAATGTCTTGAAGAATCCACTTGGTCATTTCTTCGTCAGCAATATGAAAAGCCGCGAGCAAGCGAATCTGATCGACACCAATGGAATACAAAATCTGCTCTGGCCTGCGCAAGCCATCGGTTGGAAAAGAGTTCTCCGTATAAAAATCAATATTCGCCTGCGCCGACGCACGCAGCTCAATGAGCGTCGGGTTCAACTGATCGAGCACACTCTGCGGGCCATCAAGCTGCCAGTCAAGGGTGAGTCTGATCTCCTCGATCATCGGGGGCAACCGCCCTAGATCGAGCATGTAGATATCGATCGCGTTTTGCAAAAACCTTCTCGCCGATACATACGCACCCTCGCGAGCAAGGACGCGCATAATCGTCAAATGCACATTTGGATCGAGCGGATCCGCAAAGAGCAGCTTGAACTGATACTCAAGTTGCGTCACCGGATCACTCGTCACGCCGCTATAAAACTGAGCAGCCAATGAAGCCGCCGATTTGTTCGACATATCGAGCGTCGTTGCGAGGTGTAAACGCTCAACAAACCCGCGCTCATTGCCGAAGTCTCGTTCGAGCAAAGCCGCATCGAGCGCCAATCGCGAGCGGACTGAAACATCAAGCGAGCTCCCCCCACCATCTAAAAACCGATTGTACAACGCGAGCCGACCTTCGACAGTCTGCTTTTCATTGATGATCGAACTCACCAATCTCAACTGAGCAACCGTATCGAGTGGATCATTCTTGATCACCCTCCGTGTTGCCCAGATCATCGTCTCTTGATCACCCGCCAACCATGCAGACTCAACAACCGAGCGAGCAATATCCGCATTCGTCGGATCCAAATCCGACGCGATCGAAAGCAATGCACTTGCCAAACGGTAATCCGCAGGCGAAGGGGTCATCTGAAGCCCCAAGTCCAACAACGCGCTGCGACGAAGATGCGACGCGACTACAGGGTCAGGGCTCACCCCTGAAAATCCGTCGGCCACCTCCGCGCGTGCACTCGCTATACCAGCACCGATGGCGATCGCCCCGGCACCAACAACGAGGTGCCGAGCCAGAGTACGCAGAGCCGAAACTCGTTGAGAATCATGAAACTGTAGATACTGGAGATACATTGCGATCAGGTCATCCTCTCTCACGGGGTCATCAACTTTGAGCCCCACTCATTCTGTACTGGGAACTGTATCTATCGGCATCAACTGCCCACAAAGACGAATCCGCCAACCTCGTCAAACTATTTCCGAGTCAGAACAATCCCCATTCGATAATCGACGCCCCAGCTAGTACGCAACTCGAACCAAGGAAGATCACCCCGAGCCCGCCTTCAAGTACACGAGATAGGTATGTATGAGCCTTGGGAAAGACCCGATCGGCGATACACACGAGAAAAATCACCTGTGCACCGCATAATGCCGCTATCCCACCACTGATAGACACCACTTTGGACTCAAAAACACCCTGATTGTGCCCACCAATCAGCCAAAGACCAATCACCCCGAGCGAAATACTCCAAGGCAACGCCGTCGCAATGACCAAAGACATACTCAACCAACGCTGTTTCCCAGGCACCAAAAATCTCCAAATCGAGGGCATTCACCCAGTATAGAGACTCAGTACGCGATTCGCTTCATACCCAGGACATATTAGGGCACACAGATTCAACCCAAAGCCATCGCCATCAAGAACTCAGCATTGGTCTTGTGCTTGCCCAATCGGCTCTTGAGCAGCTCCATCGCCTCGACGACATTCATGTCCGCCAAGACCTTGCGCAAGCGGTACACCAGCTCGAGTTCCTTGGGATCCATCAACAGCTCTTCTCGCCGTGTGCCCGAAGCCGCCACATCGATCGCAGGATAAATCCGCTTCTCGACCAATCTACGATCAAGATGGAGTTCCGAGTTGCCCGTACCCTTGAACTCCTCGAAGATCACCTCGTCCATCTTCGAGCCGGTATCGGTCAAAGCGGTACCGACAATCGTCAACGAGCCGCCGCGTTCGATCGCACGAGCCGACCCAAAGAACTTCTTGGGTCGCTGGAGCGCGTTTGAATCCAATCCGCCGGTCATAATCTTACCTGAATGTGGGATGTCGTTGTTGTAGGCGCGGGCCAATCGTGTAATCGAATCAAGCAGGATCACTACATCCTCGCCGAACTCAACCATTCGGCGTGCCTTCTCGATCACCATCTCAGCGACCGCCACATGCCTCGATGATTGCTCATCGAAGGTACTCGCAACCACCTCAACATCCTTGCCAACATTGCGTTTAAAGTCCGTCACTTCTTCAGGTCGTTCATCAACGAGGAGCACAAATATCTTGGCATCGGGATAGTTCGTGTTGATCGCTGCGGTAATCTTCTGCATCAACACGGTCTTACCGGTTCTTGGCGGCGCGACAATCAATGCCCGCTGCCCTTTCCCGATCGGCGAGACCAGATCCATGATCCGCATCTCGATATTCTCAGGCGTTGTTTCAAGGAACAATCGCTTATCTGGATGCATCGGCACCATGTCCTCGAAGTTTACCAGATCATGGGCACACTCTGGGTCTCTGCCGTTGATCTTCTCAACACGCAACAACGCGAAGTACCGCTCTGATTCCTTCGGCGGGCGAACCGCACCACGAACAACCATCCCGCGCCGAAGCCCAAACCTGCGAATCTGGCTCGGCGAGACATAAATATCATCTGGACCAGGCAAGTAGCTCAGCTCCGCGCTGCGCAAGAACCCAAACCCATCGGACATTATTTGAAGCGTGCCCTCGCCGAACATGATCCCCATTTTGGCGGCCCGAGCCTTGAGAATCTTGAAGATCAAATCTTGGTTGGGCAGTTGATGGAACTCTTCGAGCCCTTCCTTGTCCGCAACAACCATCAACTCCTCGTGGCTCATCCGTTGAAAATCAGAAATCGTCAGCCCGTCATCCTCAATCTTGCCTCCAGCAGCCGCCACTATGCGTTCGAGCTCCTCAGCTTCACGCTCGAGCTGCTCGTCGGTTGGGAGCGTCCCTGCTGGATACGCATTGGATGTCCGGGATCGTTGTTTGTTTTTTCGAGCCCCTCCCTGCCCTTGACCATTGCCCGGCCCGGACGGGCCAGATGCCCCAGACGAACCACGCCTCTTCTTATTATTGCGGTTTCGGCGTCGACCACCCCGATCACCATCGCCGCCTTGGCTGTCTGATCGTCCATCACGCCTCGACTCGCCACGGTCACGATCACGATCGCCGCGATCCTCACGCCCAGCATCTGCCGAACTTGTTGAACCTGCCGAAGGCTCAGCCTTTGGTGTCGGTTCAGCGACCCGTTCTTTGCGGACGGGTTCTTTGCGAGCGGGTTCAGCTTTGCCCTCAGGAACATGCGCACCCGCTGACTTCGAAACCAGCTTCTTGGGTGCGGGTTTATTCGATTCACCCTTACCCTCAGCCTTTGCACGCAGCTTGGCCATCGCCTTTGATTCAGGCTTGGACTCAGCGACTGTTCCAGCTTTCTTCGCTGGAGCCTTCTTGGTCGTGCTCTTCTTCTTGGTTGTTTTTTTCGTTGTGGCGCTCTTTGCACCGTCTTTTTCAACAACCTCTGTCGACTTGGCCATGGGAATGGTCCTCTTTGGTTTCACCGCTCAGGCGTACAACCGTGAGCATGTAATCTTGTGCGTGATTTCGAAAGTGATACCTAAACGGCGCTGAGCAGACTTGCTCAGCAAACATGTTCTGAATCGATCCTGATTGCCAGTTTCAAGCCTGTTTCAAACAAGTCTCAATCGTGTCCCGCTTACTACCAATCCAAGGCAGTACCATCATAAAGAACAAAGCGGAATCAATCAGGAAGAAAGGGTGGTTCAGTTGCCAGATACTCTTTGTCCAAGATCCTTGCGGATCGATGCGAGCACTCGTGCAACCCGGCCATTGAGTTCATCGGGCGAACCAATGTTGGCTACAGTATAATCGGACTGTTTTCTCTTGTGTTCAAGTCCCAGCTGCGCTTTTTCTCGTTTATCGAGCTCATGGGCATCCCAGCCGCGAGCCTTTTGGACCCTCACAAGCCGAATATCAGCGGGTGTATCGACAAAAACCACCGCATCGCACTCGCTATCGACCCCGGCCTCAAACAACAGCGGCGCGTCAATAATCACCCCTTGTGCCCCGTCCTCAACCGCTTGAGCGATCATTGCCCGCCGATGCTCATGCACCAATGGATGGATCAACCCTTCAAGTTTCCGCCGTTCTATGGGCTTTTCGAATACAATCTGAGCAACCTTGGACCGGTCGACCGCCCCGTCATCAGCCCCCCCGCGGATCAATATCTCTCGCCCCCACCACGCGACAAGCTGATCGATCACTTTGCGATCGCGCATGATCTCACGCACACATTCATCAGAATCACTCACCACACACCCCAACTGGGCAAAAACATTGGCCACGGTCGATTTGCCCGCACCGATCCCGCCCACAATCCCAATCACCGGCGTCACCTGCTTGCCTCCTCCATGCACACTCATGCGATCTGCCTGACTCCGAATCAAATCAAGCACCTTCTCAGGATGCTCCATGCCCCGCCAAACCAAATCGACACTCCCCGTGCCTGCACTCGTAATCCCGATCGACCCGATCCCGAATATACGCTCCGCCATCGGGCGAACTAAGACAATATGCTGAATCCGGCGCAACGGGATATCTGTCTTCACCGTCCTCAATATACCAAACTGAGCAATGATCCGCGCATCGGTCAAAATATGTCTTCGCACGCTCCAATCAAGCAATCCAAGCACAAACCGCATTCCAACAATCACCAACACCCCATTGGCCCCCGAGACAACCATCGGCTGCCCAAACCACATCCCAGCCCACCGCATCGCCCCCCACGCGATCAATCCAATAACGATCCACCGCCACATCTGCGTAAACACAAACACAATGTGCGGGCGGTCATCAATCAGCACCCGCTCCCCGTCGGGCACAAAGCCCACGCGAGGTTTGATATTCTTTGATGTGAGAGGTTGCTCACGAGCCATAGATTGATTCTATCAGCTTATCGCTTGGGAATCGCTGATTGATCTAACACCGCGATCTGCGGG
>JAESSR010000055.1 GCA_016764015.1 Phycisphaerales bacterium | reverse complement strand
CCATGAGTTCGAGCATTTTGTCGGTGTTGGCTTCGACGCGAAGATCGCGATCATCCCAGGTATCGCGCGCGATGATGCCCTTGAGGTTCTCGACCTGGAACCAGTCTTCAACATCGATCGACATCGCGGCTTGGGTTGTTTGAAACTTGGGCATGGACTGGTACCTATTTAGATCATCTTGTGCCCGCGTTTGCGGAAGGCTTTGACATCTTTGGATTGCGGGAAGCGGAAGTATTGTTTATCAGTCATATCCAGCGGCGCCGCTTGCATCTCGCCGGCCTTCATTTTGAGGATGACATCCATCATCAATCGAGCGCCGTCTTGCTTGGTGCCGGTGATGACTCGGTCGAGTGAGTCGTTGTCTTTGAGTGGCCATTCGATGGTGCCCAGGATATCGCCCGCGTCGAGCTTGGGGACCATTTCGTGGACTGTGACGACCGCGTGTTTTTCGCCATGGAGCAACTGCCAGAAGTTGGGCATCATGCCGCGATAGATTGGGAGTCGGCCCGAATGGATATTGATACATCCGAGTTTGGGCACACCAAGGATTCCCTTTTTGAAAATCTCGGGCGCTGCAACTGATGCGACAATGTCGGGCTCGAGTGCTTCGAGCTTGGCGATGTAGTCTGGGTCATTGACCGAGCCGCAATCGATGACTGGCAATCCCTTTGCGAGGGCGAGTTTGGCGATGGAGTCGCCGCGGAGTTTGACCTTGAAATAGCGGGCGAGGAGGCGGAAGAAATCGATCGGGCCATAGAAGTTGAAGATCCGTTTGGCGGTTTTCCACTTTGGTTCATGGAATGCTTCTTGGACGGATACGCCGATAATTTCAATCTGGTCTTGTGGGTATTCATCAAAGAACACTTCGAAGAATCGGATGACATACAACGGGTCATCTTCGGTGACAAACACGAGCTTGAGTTTTCGATCTTCGATGCCGCTCATGCTAGGTCTCCAGTATTTGCTTCTTCTTTTTCTTCTGATTCGATATCCACCACCGCAGCGCCGCCGGCGAGCCATTTGGCGAGCTTGGATCGACGATCATGTGTTTCTGTGTCGCTGAACTGTGGGTCTGCGAGCCTGAGCACCTCGGCGTATTTGGCGGCGCATACTTGGCGGGTGTAGCCTTTATCAAAGACCATCCGTGCGTTGTTGCTCATGGTCTGGGTTTTGGCTTTATCGTGGATGAGCACTTTGAGTTGATCGGCCAAGCCCTGGGCGTCGCCGAGCGCGGACCAGATGCCACAGTTGTTGTGCTCGACGATCTGGCGAAGCTCGGACCAATCTTCCGAGAGCGCGACGATCGCTTTGCCTACCGCGAGCGAGGTGTAGAGCTTGCTCGGGAAGCTGATGCCTTCGATGCCCTCGGCAATCGTGACGAGTGATGCGTCACACGCGTTGAGTGAGTCGTTGAGTTTTTCAAACGGCTGATAGGGCAGCATGACGACATTGGTCATGTTGTGTTCTTTGACATGGGCTTCGATGGCTGATCGTTTGCCGCCGCCGCCGACAAGAACGAGTTTGAATGGTTCGTCTTTGAGCAGTTTGGTTGCTTCGAGGACGGTATCAAAGTCGTAGTACAAGCCCATATTTCCCGAGTAGAGCAGTATGAAATCGTCAACGAACCCTTGTTCTTGGGCGATTATAGAATCGGCCTTGGCTTTGGGGAACAAGTCTTCGCCGTCGGCCCAGTTGGGGATGACATGGATATGTTCCGATTCGATTGGATAGGTCTCGGCGACAAGTTTTTTCGCAGCGCTGCACAATACGATCGCTTCTTTGGTGCGTTTGTACTTTCGGCGATTGAGCGACATCCACACCCGTTCAATCATCGACCCTTTTTTGAAAGTGCCGACCCAGATTCCGAGTTGGGGGTGAGCGTCATGGAGCAATGTCACATAGTGATGCCTGCGAAACAGAGAGACAAACCAACCAATCGCACCGAGGAATGGAGGATTCGTGGTATACAGATACACTGTGTTTTTACTCGATGTAAAAAGCACGCTCAGGATCATGGGGACAACAAAGGTCAGATAGTTGAATGCTCGTCCTGGGAGAAAGTTTTTATCAAATCGTGCTACCCGCAAACGATGGATTTTTACCCCATCAACAGTTTCCTTGAGTGGGCAATCCTGCCAGGTATCGGGTGGGCCATAGCTCGGCCGCCCGGTGAGCACCTCGACTTCAAACCCGAGCTCGGCGAGTTCAACCGCCAACTCATGGAGTAGGTGCCCTGTCGAAGCGACATCGGGGACATAGTACTGATTCAGGATAACTACCCGCGTTTTGTGCTCAGCCATTGGATTCACCAGCGTGTAGAGCTTGGGTTGATTCGGGCTTTGGGTCGCCGAAGGTTTCGCGGAGCCGATCACCAAGCCATGCGATGAGTTTGAGTTTTTCATCACTCAAGAAACCAAGATCCACACGCTGAGGCTCATCCTTGATGCGATCAAGCCCTAATCGTTTGAGCAAATACGCTCTCGGCGAGCGTGTAAACAACATCGCGGGATTCCCATACGCAGTGGTCGCCACACACGCATGGACGCGGTTCGAGATGGTCAGATCGGTGTTGGCATAGATGTTGAGATACGAATATGGGACATCGCCAGAGTACATCATTGGTGCCCGGTAGTTCTTTTTCATCAGAAACGGGTTATACCGATGATCGGTTCGGACGACGAGCTTGCCATCGATCCGCTCGGGTCCGGTGTTGAGCCCGAGCATGCTATCGAGGAAGATATACGCCCGGTGCTTGTAGCACAGCTCGGTGCGCCGTTTGGGGTGTCGAACATTCCATGTCTGATCTTCAAAGCAAAATGATCGGTCAACTCTTCCTGTAAACACGGAATCTGGGTTGATGACTGGCTCTGGGATCTGGTCAAAGTTGAGCGCGATGTAGGGCTCAATATCAGTCGGGATTTTTGGAAAGAGATCAGACACAAATGTGGCGACATCAACCCCGTCGAACGAAAACTCGGCCAGATCACCCAAGGCGTCATAGGTCTCGGTGTCGCGGGTGGTGAAAATATGAGGCGGGCATTCCTTCATCAATGATCGGCTCAGCTCGATTGTGCCCTTGTCGTACTGCATCATGCCGGCGGCAAGCACAATAATTTTGGCACCCTTCTCATGCTGGGTGCGGATCAGGTCTGACACGATCCCGCTCATCTCAGGGCGGATATATGGCCCGAGTATAACGAGAGCATCAAGGTCGAGGTGCTTGGCGTAATCAATGGAGTTTTTGGGGTTGCCCTTCGATGTTTTCCAATACCCAGCCTGGTCGCCAATCGGAAACACATGTGCCTGTGGGTAGGCTTGCTGGAGCGCATAGACGGCACCGAGTTGAAAAAAGGCATTGCCGATATTTGTCGACCAATAGCCCGTTAAAACCCCGATCCGTGGTGTATGTGCTGTCTTTGGATGATAATCCGTCATAGAGATACGCCGCCAATCTGAGAAAGATAAGGATTATTGTCCTCACAAGATCGGTCATATAGACCGCCAAGCCAATCAAAATCTATGGTATTGACCCCATAGTCCGATGGTTCTCTCAATGGGAATGTTCGAGCGAAATTACCTGAGTTTTCAGGTTCTTGATCGAATGTTCCGATTGACCGATCTTTGGACAAAGCCGATAGTACAACTGTGGCAATATCTTGTTATCCTGATTATTATTGGACTCTATGACACAGGCAGACCAGAACAACTCCGTCCCTACGATCACCGATCCGCCTCGGCGGTCTCCGTGGTCTAAGAAAGCCCTCATTGTTCGGATGGTCTGGGCAGCGTGCGAGCTCTTTCTTTGGAAGCCTTCGCCGGCATGGGCTTGGGGATTTCGTTCTTCATTGCTGCGACTATTCGGCGCGCAAATCGGGAAGCAGGTACGCATCCACCCATCGGTGAAGGTGGTCATCCCGTGGAACATTGAGATAGGAGATTATGTGCGTGTGCACGAGCGGGCTATTTTGTACGCGCTGGGGGAAATTACGATCGGTGAGCACTCAGAGATTGGTCCACTGGTCTACATATGTGCCGGCACCCATGATTTTTCAGACCCTGCCTTCACACTGCTCAGAGAGCCCATCATCATCGGCTCGCGATGCCTCTTGGGCACCGCGAGCTTTGTCGCTCCAAACATCACACTTGCAGATGGCACCGTGCTGATGCCTCGGTGTGCGATGTACACAAACTCTTTGCAGGGCGAATGCTACCAAGGTAATCCGGGCAAACTTTACGATCCTTCTCGGGGAGTTCATGGGGAGGACGAGTGATGCAACTTCTGTGCACCCCATACTCAACCTCACCGGGCGGAATGCAGCCAATACTCTGGGGCGTTGTTTCCAAGACACTGTACAAGCTCATCCCGAGCCCGGCCTATCGCACACGCCGAGCGGTGCTCGGGCTCTTTGGCGCCAAGCTCGATCCAACCAGCAGAATCCGCGGCGGCGTAGCAATCTCCGCCCCGTGGAATCTGACGATGGATCGAAAAAGCTCGATCGGAGAGGGCGCAATCGTTTGGGCTCATGCGCCGATCGTGATCGGAAAACGGACAGTCATCAGCCAGTATTGCTTTGTGAGCAGCGCAAGATGGGTCGATGATGATCCTCGAAACCAAGAAGAGCCGGCAGAACTCACCATCGGAGACGATGTGTGGATCGCTGCGGAGAGTGTTGTCCTTGGCGGGCAATCCATACCCAACGGCGTTCTTGTTGGGGCACGCTCAAGCGTGTTTGAGCCGCTTGATGCTTGGATGATTGCAACAGGGCATCCGGCGAAGTCTCGCCGAGAGCGTCCATACAATGGACCCAGAGCATGACACATCAACCAAGAGTTGACATCTCGAAGACCCCAAGCCCGCACAGCTTGAAGAACCGCATCATGCGTGTGCTTTGGGGTGTCGTGCAGGCAACTCTTTTTCGCCACAGCCTGCGTCCGATGCACCGCTGGCGAGCGTTTTTACTCCGACTCTTTGGAGCCGACATCACCATGAAATCTCGCGTGTATCCCAAAGCGAAGGTTTGGGGGCCTTGGAACCTGTCGATGGGTGACTTTGCGACACTCGCCGACGATGTTGATTGCTACTGTGTCGATCGGATCACTATCGGTGCCCACACGACGATCAGCCAATATACTTATCTTTGCGGCGCTACACACGACTTTGAACTCACCAAACGCCCATTGACCCCGATGCCGATCACGATCGGCGAGGGTGTATGGATCGCAGCCGATGTGTTTGTTGGGCCGGGTGTTACTATTGGTGACCATACGGTTGTCGGAGCGCGATCGAGCGTGTTTTCTGATCTACCCGCATGGAAGGTGTGTGTCGGTTCGCCGGCTAAACCGATCCGCGATCGGATACTCAAAGATGCTCCCAATACAGTACATCAACCCACCCAAAATCATGAAGGCGGGCATGAAGAATGAGTGTGTCAATCTTTATCCAAACACTCAATGAAGAGGACAACCTGCCCGGGCTCCTCGAATCTGTCTCATGGTGTGATGATGTGGTGGTGCTCGACTCACTCTCGATTGATCGCACACGCGAGATCAGCGAGGCGGCGGGCGCACGATGGTTTGAGCGTGCGTACGATGGGCGTGGGAATCATCAGAACTGGGCGATGGAGAACATCGAGTTCAAATACCAGTGGGTGTTCTATCTCGATGCCGATGAACGGATGACGCCAGAGCTCAGAGACGAAATCGAAGCGGTTGTTGCCCAATGGGACTCCGGCAAGCAATCCAAAGAGAACGATGATCCGGTCGCGTACTACTGTGGACGCAAGAATATTTTTCGCGGGCGTTGGCTCAAGCATGCGATGCCTCCGGGCAATATCATGCGATTTTTTCAGCCTCCACACATACGGTTTGCTCGTGATGCCAACCCGGTGCCTACGGTCGATGGCGAGATCGGATACCTCAAAGAACATTTTATCCACTACAACTTTTCGAAGGGGCTTCGAGAATGGATCGAGCGCCATAACCGGTACTCAACCTATGAAGCCAACGAGACTGTCCGGGCATTGCGGGAGAACCCGGTTCGGATAGGGAACTTGTTCTCTTCAGATCGCAATACCCGCAGACTCGAGCTCAAGAATATCTCGTTCCGCATGCCGATGCGCCCGATGCTTAAGTTTTTCTATATGTATGTGATCGGCAGAGGGTTTCTCGATGGGCGAGCCGGGTGGACATATTGCAGGCTCCAGGCGATGTATGAATATATGATCGTGCTCAAAGTGCGCGCATTGAACCGACCTGATCTTGAGGCTGCAGATAGAGGTGAACAAGTTGAGCATCATCATGCAGACAAAGCAGAGAGTACATGAATCAATGAAAATCCTTCATTTTAAACAAACAATGAGGCTAGAAGAGGGCGGCGTGGTGAAGGCTGTTCTCGATCTGTGCACGATGAGTCAACACAATGACGAGGTTGGACTCGCTACATTTGATCCCTCTGGAACACCATCGGAGTGGCTCGATCCTGATACAACGACCACGCGCGTGCACAATTTGACAGGGAGTGGACACGATAAAACGCTGAGTAAACAACAAAGACAACAACTCCGCACAATCATCGATCAATACGATGTTGTCCATCTCCATTCGATGTGGAGCCCGGTGAACCCGGCTGTCGCGTCTATCTGCAAAGCGATCGCCAAGCCTTATGTGCTCAGTGTCCATGGGATGCTCGATGACTGGTGTATGTCCCAACGAAAGCTCAAGAAAATAATCTACATGAAATCAATGGGACGGAACCTGCTGCGTGATGCGTCGGTGATTCATTGCACGGCTCAAGCAGAGCTCGATCAGGCGAGTGCATGGTTTACGCCATCGAAGGGGTGTGTGGTGCCTTTGCCGTTTGATCTTGAAGAGTATAAAGAGATGCCAGAGCCTGCATTGGCGTACGAAGCGTTCGATCAGCTTGATCCTGATCTGCCCAAGGTGCTTTTTCTCAGCAGGATACACTATAAAAAAGGTGTCGATCGGTTGATCCAAGCGTCGGCCTTGCTCGCAAAGCGTGGCATCAAGCACCAGTTGGTGATCGCAGGAACGGGTGACGAGCCGTATGTGAGTGAGATGAAAGCACTCGCCAAATCCACCGGCGTTGATGGGCATACATACTTCCTCGGGTTTGCTTCTGGACAAGCAAAGATCGCGCTCTTTGGCGAATGTGATGTGTTCGCATTGCCTACGAGTCAGGAGAACTTTGGGTTTGTGTTCTTTGAAGCCCTCGCTGCGGGGACCACCGTGCTGACCACCAAGGGAACGGACACATGGGCCGAGATCGAACAATCCGGAGGCGGAGTGATCGTCGAGAACACGCCAGAGGCCTTTGCAATCGGTCTTGAGAAGATACTCAATGATCGCGACGGGTTCCGATCACGAGCCCAAGGTGCTCGCGAGCGGATATTTGTAGAAATGACAGTCGCCAAAGTGCGCGATCAATACCAGAGCATGTACGCATCATGCCTCGCATGATTTAGGCGAGTTATTTTTTGGGGCGGGCATCGAAAATCAAGCGGACTTATTCTTGTTGTTCGTCAGCAAACTCTGAATCGGCGTAGTCTGAATAGTCTTCTTCGAAATAGTCGTACTGCTCGTGTTGTGTTGTGCTGAGATTTTTACGAAGAATAGCGCCCATCCCTGCGAATGCCGCGATAAAGCAAAGCGATGCTGATACGCGAGAGATGATGTATCCCTCGAAGACCGCGCCCGCAAAGTACATCGTGATTGCGCCGGTGACAAAGTCAAGGTATGGGCGATGCTCTGCGGGGAGCGAGAAACGGAGTTTGATATTCTTGAGAACCTCAATCATTGCGGCAAAGGTGAACAGGAACATGAGAGCAAGCATTCCGATCCCGTACGATGCGAAACCATAGAGCCAACTATTTTCACTATTCTCTGAGTCGACAACACCCACGCCGATCGCAGGGTTTTCCATGCCGATACGCAGCAGATTCTTCCACACAACATCACGGGTGTTGGTGGTGCTTGTTAATCGACTAAACCCGAAGTTCTCTCCCACAAGACCAATCGTCAGCTTGAATGCCACATAAGTTAGTATCCCGGCAAATGGTAAGAGAAGAATTGCTCTTCCGGCACGGGTGTAGAGGACAGAACTTACGCCGATGAGCGTCATGCCGAGCCCTGTTCTTGATCCTGTCCAAAGAAGAAATAACACATTGATTCCAAGGACTCCAATATAAATGAGCTTGAACTTGCGAGGCCCATTGAGCAAGAGCCAGAGCGCTGTCGTGACAAAGAAGGCCATCAGCATCGCGGCATGCTGAGGATTGGAGAGCAACCCGACAAACCTTAACTCGTTCCCGGTCGTGACAAACCTTGGGTTGACAAGGATCTGAGCAAAGACCATCCCGATCCAGATAATATTGACAAGGAGAATCGAATGAAGAATAGATTTGAAATCGTCGACACAATCCATCGCGAGCGAACTCGTAAACACCAGCGGAACAAGCGTCACTACCGCAAAGATTGATGACATGATCCCATCTACTGGTCCGCCGTGAACAAACCGGAGGAGTGCGGCGTATAAACCAACAAGCATGAGGGCTAATAACGACAGAGATACAGGTTTGCCGCGGAGCCGATTTGTTTGAAAGATAAACACAAAGAAACCCATGATCCCGCATACGAGAAAGAGCTGCGAGCGGGCTTGTTGGATTGGGAGCCAGATCGTGGGGTTTAATCGATCATTCCAAGTGACAGGCAAGGCCATCGAACCAAAGAGCAGCATACCCGAAAAAGGAACAAGAATACCCCATTTTTTGGTGAGCCCGACCAGGTACACCACGCCAACAACCAAGCCTACAAGGATCATGGCTCCAAGAACTGGAATTGGTGTGGACATCAAATCTTACCCTTATCTACAATGGTTCGCTTACAGGCTTATTATCGGTTGAAGTGGGCACAGAGTTCGACCGAAATGGTCATTGAAGCCCGAATTGTACGATCGCGGAGTATACCCAATGACAATCGAAGCCCGTAAAGGGGTTATCCGAATTTTATCAAACTATACCCGCTTGCTGATCACGCTCGGGCTTGGGATTCTTGTTGTCCCGCTGACCATCCGTTGGCTCGGCGACGATGCCTTTGGGATTATCTCGCTCTTGGGCGCCAACATCGGGCTCGCGGGGATCTTTCGCCAGATCATTCAGATGTCGTTGGTGCGTGAGCTCGGACAAGCCTATCACGGCGATGAAAACGCGTTTCGCCAGAACTACGCGACCATTTGTGTGATCGCAGTGATTGCAGCCGTCCTTTCGGTGATTAGCTTTGGCATTGTCTTTGCGCTGATTCCGGTGTTTCAAATATCAGAAGAGTTTATCTGGGCGGCACGCTGGTTCGTAGTTGGACAGGGTGCATACACAGCGGTGACCATCATCCTCGCTCCCATACTCAATATGTACCTCGTCAAAGAACGATTTGTTGGGTACAACATCTGGTATATCGGAGTCCGCTCGGGCAACATCATTTCCGTCATTCTTCTTGGATACATCATCGCGATTGATGATCCGGCGTTTGGACTCGCTATTCATGGGGTCGTGTGGGCGTTTTTAGCATCGCTTGGTATGGTCATCGCAGCATGGGTGATGATCAAAAAAGACCATCGATTGATGTTCACCGTGAAGGGAAGTGATAAGCATGCACGCTCTCAGGTGTTCTCGACCTTCTCGTGGAACACCGTTGTGCAGATTGCGATGAATCTCCATGAGCAGATCCCCCCATTGCTGCTCAACTTGTTCTTTGGCACACTCGTCAACGCGGCATGGGGGATCGGGTTCCGCTTTGTCTCGTATATTAGGATGTGTACAACCGGGGTGCAGTTCGGGTCCGATGCGGTCAGTGCCCGCATGAACTCGGGAGAGGACACTGAAGACTCAAGACGACAGCTCCAAAGGCTTGTTGCGATTCAGACAAAGATGACCGCAATGATCGCATTCCCCGCAGCGATGGGTGTCTTTGTGTTTTCATGGCCGATCTTTGATGCTTGGGTTGGCAGCTCATTGAAAGAATACAACACCGTGATGCCTGTTGCGGTATATATGTCACGAATTTTAGCAATCGCGCTTTTGGCGCGTGCGATTTCTGACACATGGATCATCATTCTTTATGGTGCCGGGTATGTCAAAGCCTACGCGCCGTGGATCCTTGCGGGGGGCATCTTTGCGCCGGTTGTTTCTGTTGTGCTCATGCTTGTTGTTCCTGGTTCATATGTTGTGTATATGCCTCCGATGATGTACGCATTTGTGTTGGTGGTAGTCCATATGGGAATACTCCCGTTGATCGTTGGTAAATGTTTGCACATCAAGGGTTCATCATTGATCTTTGCGTTGGGCAAGCCGATGTTGGCGACGATGATTGCAATTGGTTGCTCGTTGCTCGTTCTGTTCCTAGGAGGCGGGATCGAGGATTTGGGGTATCAAGGCGCCTTGACGCAAGAGCGAGGGCATGCGATAGAGTGGGTGTGGATACTGAGCTCAATCATGATCTTCGGATTTGTATACGCGATCGCCAGCTACAGCTTTGTTCTCGAATCAGCCGAGCGCAGACGAATCAGCACTCTGGTGCTCAATCGATTCACCAAGAGATCCTCATCCTGATATTGGTTCCCTTTTTAATCTCCAAGGACTTCATCTTCAAGGACAAAGTCTGCTACAACCGCCATGTGGTCACTGCCGGCAACATCAATCATGCTCCACGCGATCGGAGAGATTTTACCAGCCAACCAGATATCGTCGAGCTGGACTCGCAGAGCCGAAGGCACCGACGAGTTTGTTGGGAAACTCCCGCCAATGCGAAGCACGGGTTTGCTCATGGATAAACCAGCCGTTCGCAGTTGGCGAGCACGCCATTGAGCCGGGCCGGCATTGAGATCAGCACACAGCAACACTGGAGCATCGCTTGTTTTTCTGATTTTGCCGATTGCCTGAGTCTGAGCAGTGATCGCCATGTTGCCTTCAATCCACCTTGACTGAGTCCTCGGCGAGAGCGGGTGGGCAAGCCCGACGATCAGTGTGCCACGCGCAGTCTCAATCTGGGTGTACAGAAGATCCTGAGCAAAGTCTTCATTCTCTGATGTATCGATAATCCTCATCGGAAGTCGGCTTAAAATAAAACAAGGCGAGGTTTCGTACTCTACCCACGCGCGATGCGCCCACCTGGAATAGGGCGACGAATCAAGCAACCCGCGTTTGCGTATTGAGCGATTGAGCTCCGCGGAAACCTCGATAAGCACAACAATGTCTGCATCAAGGTCGAGGAGCCGATCAAGATCCGCCTGCCAATCAGGATTCTTTGGGTTTATATTACTCGAAACAATCCGAACAACACCCTGAGGCTTCAGCTCAAAGTTTACTTCAGGCAGCACCCATACCCGATGCGTCAACACAGGAAAAAACGAAATCAAAGCCAGCGTCAAGCAAAGAAACCCAGCGCCCTTTCGGCGCGTGATGAATATCAGAAAGGCTACAAACAGAGCAATCCATCCGATCAACATCTGTTGCGAAGCAAGCACATCGGCGACATAGATCCAGCGCCCAAAGAACCAGAGCGTGCAAGCGGGAACGAGCAGAATAACCATACCCCATACAAAGATGGTGACGATCTTGGATCGCTTCTTCCTTTGCTTTGGCTCTGGCTTTAGCTCTGGTGTTGTTTGTTCTTCCTCGGGCATCATCTCATTATCGTTCCAATCACACCAATACATGCACAGGCGAATAAAAAAAGCGGGCAACCCAAGAGGGTTGCCCGCTGCGCATTGATGTGTTATTCGCTTCGCTTAGTGCGAGTAAATATATCCCGCGTCGAGCGCCTTGCTCACCCGTGTTGAGATTTCCTCAAGGTGAGCCTTGGTGTAGGCATCGAGCTTATCACCAGCTTCGAGCGCCTCGTCGACATGCTTGAGGATCGAACGCAGGTGCATCGCTGCGAGTGTCTTCGCCGGCTTCGAGGCCGAGTTGAAACCACGAACCACGAATGACATATCGATCAAGCGATCGAGATGCTCGCGTTGAAGGTTGCGACGCAGCGATGAAATCATCGGCTTACGGGTCGTGTACTTCTTGCTCGGTGCTTCGCCAACCTCTGACCAGATCGCTTCGGTGACGCTCTCCATCAACTCAGCAAGGGTCAGTGCGTCTTGATCCGCAGGCACGAACAGCTCGTAGTCATAGACGCGCTGGACCGTCTGTGGATTGAGCAGCATGGTCAACGCCGATGCTTGCATACCCATCACACGATCATGGATCGGCATGGCTGCATCAGCAAAGACATTGCGTACATCGTCCCACCACTTATCAACCGTGATATGGGTCAAGAGTTCTGGGGTGATGCCGTAGGCTTCGTCGTAGAACGCGTTCTCGATCACGAACTGCATCGCAGCACGCTGGCGCTCTGCAGGCACAACCTCGATCGGTGCTCGGCTGCCCGGGTCACCCTTCTTATCGCGGTAGACATACGCCGATCCGACCCAGTTGCCCATCATCGACAGACTCTGCATCTGGGTGCCCAGTGAGATCAGGTATCCTCGACGGGCCAGTGCCCACGATTCGCCGTCTTCAACAAAGCGATCAATCAACCCGCTGCGGATCACGCGGACGAGTTCCATCTGTGAGTTTGCATAATCTAACGGCTCTTCTGCCAGGTCATACCGACGGGCACGAGGGTCTGGTCCAAAGGTATCTTCATCGGTGCCGTACGCGAGTTCAGGCTCAGACACACGCGACAAGACCTTTTCGAGATCGCCGGTGCCATAACCATACTCGATCGCCCAGAAGTCATACGGGCCGATCCCATCAGAGGAGTAGTTCCCCTGAATAGTGCCCGAGCCTTCCATGCGGATATTGATGCCGTTGTAATCCATCACCGATGACGACCAAGGCTTGACATCCTTCATCTCTTCGGAGTTGATGGTATCGAGCGAGTATGAGCTCGAGCCCTTGAAGTTGTGACGCAAGCCCAGGGTGTGACCCACTTCGTGCGCAACGAGTTCCGCGAGCATCGGGCCGACGAACCATTCTGGCACGCCGTCGATCATCTGGACATCGTCCTTCTTCGGCTCGTCCTCTCCTGTCTCACCCTCATCTTCTTCGTCCTTGTCCGCGTCGTCCTTCTTCGGCTCGTCTTCTTTTTCAAGCATCGCGAGGTACTCAGGCGGAATCATCGCACGCAGCCCAGGGTTTTCTTCGAGCTGTTTGCGGATCATTTCGAGTGTTTCAGGATCAATCTCAGGCTCAGTCGATGCGGTGCTCATTATTCCTACAGCGTTCGCTGCAGTCATATCGGCAGCGAATACATCGATCATGCTCATGTACAAGCGCATGTTGGCCAGGTCGAGCATCTTGCCGGTGGCGGCCATGCACATACCTGAAACCTGCGAAGCGCGGCCGTAGAGCCCGTCGAACTCCTCATCACCAATCATGTTGGCGCCGGGGATGAATCCGTCGGAACTGTTCCGTGCGATGTTGATCGCACGATCCTGAGCCGCGAGTTTGCGTGCTTTGCGTTCGATCGTGATCTGCTCGCGTTGCTCTGGTGTT
>JAESSR010000054.1 GCA_016764015.1 Phycisphaerales bacterium | reverse complement strand
TTCGTATTCAAGAACTCTTGGTGCTCACCGACCGTGTCATCCGACAACGATTCGATACGCGACAACTCCGTTTGTACCAACGCATTCAAAAAAGCACCCGGAGCCAATCTGATAAGCCTCTGGGACAATCGGCGGTGTGGCTCGATGCGATGTCGATGGCACAACGGCTCGCAAAGATTCCTGTCGGCAATAGATCAATCAACAATGATCAAGCAAGCGGCGGTGCGCTGACGACGATTCTCATCACAGGGAAAACCGGTGTTGGAAAAGGTGTCGTTGCCAGGTATATTCATAATGCAAGCGACGAATCTGAGCGCCCGTTTGTGCATGTGAACTGTACCGCTCTTCCTGCGTCACTCATCGAATCAGAGCTCTTTGGGCACGAGAAGGGCGCCTTTACGGATGCGAAGATCACACGCGAGGGGCTCTTCGAGATGGCCGACGGCGGGACTATTTTTCTCGATGAGATTGGCGATCTCGATCTGCCGTTGCAGGCGAAACTCTTATCTGTAATTGAACACGGACGGATTCGTAAGGTCGGGTCTGCGAAGGAGCGCCCTATCGAAATGCGTGTGCTCGCTGCGACAAATAAGGATCTGTCAAAGATGGTGAAGGACGGCACATTCCGAGAGGATTTGTTGTTCCGGATTAACGCGTTCACGATCGATCTCCCTGATCTGAGCAGCCGAGGGGATGACGCGATACTCATTGCAGAGTCGATGCTCAATCAATTGCGCAGCGAGTATGGGCTCGAGGTTGCAACATTGAATGATGATGCGAAGGCTGCTATTTCTGGTCATGATTGGCCAGGGAATGTGCGCGAGTTGTTCAATGCGATTCAGCGGGCTGCAATGCTTGCCCCGAGCCCACTCATCACTCGCCACGATATTGGTATCCAATCCCAAGATCCAAAGCGACAGACTGAAGAGGGGGTTGCTGTTGCTGAGAATGGGATGCGGTTCAACTTTGCTTCTGGTGTTCATATAGCTTCAAAGGTCGAACAAGAACTCATGATTCAAGCGCTCGAACATTCAAATGGTAATGTATCCAAAGCGGCCAAACTCATCGGAATGCAGCGGTCAAGTTTTCGGTATCGCATCGAGCGATATGGGATTGATTTTGTAAAGACTGAGGCAGGTGGAGCATGAACAAACGAACTTTGATTATCCTGGGCACTTTGCTCACTGCTGCTCTTGCGAATGCGAGTGAGCCGGGTATATGGATCGACCAGCAGGGCGATGCTGTTATTCGACGGACAGACCTTGGTAATGATGCAGCTTTACCAGCGGGCTTTGTGCCGTTGGATTTACTCAAGGTATCATCTGAGGGCTGGGTGCCGACGGATCCTTCTCTCGATCTATATTTAGGTGTGACAACCATAGAAGATGCCGACTTTGTTCGAATCCAAGTGGTTGTAGATGGTCTCATCGCTCCGCCAGGGCCCATCGGGCTCAATGGATTTCCATACAACCCCTACCAGTTTGGTGATCGTCCACTCACGGGATTCATTGATATTGATATCGATGACCAAAAAGACTCAGGGGGCGAACTCATGCCAATGGCGGCGAGTCGATACCTTGCCAATGTCGGACGCTTTGGAATGAGCCCGCAAGGCTCTATCGCTGAGCGGATCGCACAAAGCGGAGATGATATCGATTTCAACTTCTTCGATGGGCCAGATTTCGAGCGAACCGGTGCTGAGTTCACCCTCGTGCTTTGCGGCTGTTTCTCGCCGGTCATTGTATCGCAGAACGGCAATATGGATTCACAGTTTGATTCGGGAGAATCATGGGTCGTTGAAGGACGGTTCTTCGAGCGATTCGAGAGCTTTGAGCCACTGAGTGCGATGTTCGGTGGATCTGACTTTGGGTTATTTGATCCAATCACAACACTCCAGTTTGTTCATGATCCCAAAGCTGATCAGACAACAGTGACGCTTGTATACCCAATCACCAATGCAGGGACGGCGCAGATCGCGGGTCATCCAGAGCAAGAGATTGATCTGAGCTTGACGAATGATACATCAATCGAAGAAGCGATCGACGATTTGATCGACGGTGCTGACTTTGCAACCGGTGCGTTGCGGACTTTGACAAAGGAATGGAGAGAGCAAGATTTCGAAGATTATCGAGAGCCTGCAGAATGGAAGATCACAGCGTTGATCGGCACAGCGCCACTGAAAGCACAACCTGATTCGTTTTATATCTGGACGGATACCGGGTTCGATGAGTTGCACGCGGACTTCAACCTTGATGGTGTGAATGATGCTCAAGATTTAGGAGCGTTTGAAGATTTTATTGACGATGAAGACGGCGGGTCATTCGATGATGATCAGGTTGTGAATGGCGAAATCGGGATCGAAGACTTTGGGCTTTCGTTCCACTTCTTTGATCTCAACTATGATGGCGTGGTATCAGATGCTGATATTCCGCTGTCTCCATGTCTCGCAGATTTAACAGGGGATGGAGTTCTGAACTTCTTTGATGTTTCGGCATTCCTCATCGCATTTTCCGCACAAAGCCCGGAAGCGGATTTAACATCCGATGGCAGTTGGAACTTCTTCGATGTCGCTGCTTACCTCACACTGTTTGCACAAGGGTGTCCATAAGACTGGCCAGTATGGACTGACCTGCCCCCCAAAGCCTAGCCCATTCTTTATGCGGTTATTCTCGTAGACTTGACCCTTCTGAGACTGTGAGTTCTGACCCGCTTGTTGACCTGCTTTGAGTCCAAGCGAGTCCATCACAGTCCCCCTCCGAATCTGCAAAATCAACCTTCAAACGCTAGTTGCGAGGTATGCACTGGCCTTAACATAGGGAGTGGTACAGAATATGGGGGCAGGTCAAAGCTTGAGCTGTTTTTCTATCTGCCATTAGAGGTGAGTCCCGGCATCGAGGGGAATCCATGATTCGCGTTCCTGATGGACATCAAACAGTGTGCATAGATTTTTATTCTGACCATGATTGTCCCGATTGGACGACATATACTGTGCTGCAGGACTGATTCTTGCTGGAGAAAAATATGAAGCACACAGCATTCGCTCTTTCGATCGTCACTTCGCTCACTCTGTTGTCTGGATGTGGCGGAGGGGATTCGGAATCATCAACTACATCCGCAGCACCCGCTGTCGACGACAACACCTTTGCCAAAGCCAAGGGCAAAGTCATCTACAACAAGACATGTATCGCATGCCATGGTGAGAACGGCGTAGGAGTCGAAAACCTTGGCAAAAATTGGGTGACGAGCGAGTTCATTAAAAATAGTTCAGATTCTGAGCTTCTCGCGTTCATCCGTGCAGGTCGAACCATCGACGATCCGATGAGTGCAGGCAACGCGCCAATGCCACCGAGCGGCGGCGACCCGACACTCTCTGACACTGACCTGAACAATGTAATCATTTATATGCGTAGCTTGCAAGACTAATCGATCGGCACTGAAGCATAAACGGAAGGTGTTTATATGTTGCGACAGCGAGGAGCGGGTGGCTTGTACCATTCAAAACAGAGTTTGATCATTGTGGGGTGTGCGATCGGGATGTTGGCAGGCTGTGATCGCACAGAAATTCAGTCCTACCGGGTTGCCCGTGAGTTTGATGGCAGCGCAGCAGCTTCTCAAGCTGAAGCTCAGGCTGCGATTGCTCAACGAGTATCGCCCGAGGTGACATGGACATTGCCTAGCGAGTGGCACGAGGTTGAAACCACCAGCTCGATGCGTCTGGCAACTTTCCAAACATCTCATGGGCAAGAAATCGCACTCACAGCGTTCCCAGGAGATGTCGGCGGGCTGATTGCCAATGTGAATCGCTGGCGAGGACAGATCGGGCTCGATCCAGCCGATGAGCAGGGTATTGCGAGCGATATCGTTGAACTCGATGGCGTCAATGTCACCGTGGTCGATGTCAGCAACGAAGGTAGACGGCTCGTGGGCACCATCATCAATGTTGGTGATGGGAAGACTTGGTTTGTCAAGGCAACCGGCTCGATCGACTCTGTAGAAGAAGCCAAAGCCCAGATGATCGCATTTTCAAAGACCTTCATGTTCGATGAGCATAATCACGATCATGATCATGACCACGAGGCAGAATCCTCGCCGTCTGCACCGGAAGCAAGTTCATCGCCTTGGGAGCAGCCTTCCCAGTGGACTGTCGAAGAGAACGCATCGTCAATGCTGATCTCTGCGTTCCTCTCAGAGAGTGGAGCACGCATCACACTCACATCGTTGATGGGAACAGGAGGCGGCTCGCTCGCCAACATCAACCGCTGGCGAGGGCAACTCGGGCTCACAGGTGTTCCGACACTTGAAGAGGCAGGCATCGTTGATATGGGAAACGGAGCGATGTTTGTTGATATGGAATCAGCCGACGCTTCAGCACGCATGGCAGCGGGCATTGTACCTGTGGGAGAAGGAACCATGTTCTTTAAACTCACGGGCCCGAGCGAATCGGTCGAAGTTGAAATCGAACGCTTTAGAGCGTACATCAATGCTCAAGGGCTTGGCAAGGCAGGTGCACCATAATGATCCGCAAACTATTCAAGCCGGTGGCCTCGCTCAAGCTGACTGTTGTGATCTTCGCGCTCTCGATTTTTCTGATCTTTGCAGGCACACTGGCGCAGGTTCATGAAGGTATCTGGACGGTGGTCGATCAGTACTTCCGCTCGATCGTCGTCACGATTGATCTGCAGATATTTGTGCCTCAGGATATCGCCAAAGTGCCCGGAGCGATCTGGTTCCCCGGCGGGCTCACGCTGGGTGTGGCGATGCTCGTCAACCTGATCGCAGCTCATACTGTCCGGTTTAAGTTTACAAAGAAACGAATCGGAATTATCCTCACCCATCTGGGTGTCATCCTTCTGCTCGTCGGCGAGTTCGTCACCGGGTTCGCTGCCAAAGAAGGCAATATGACCATCCGCGAAGGCGAGACGGTCAACTTTGTTGAAGATATCCGATCGTCCGAGTTCGCGGTCGTCGATCAATCTGATCCTGCCGACGATCTCGTCACTGTTGTCCCAGCACGATTCATGGGTACAGGTGAAACAATCTCGCACGAAGCGTTGCCATTTACGATCCAAGTGACGGAGTGGATGTCCAACGCTCAGTTGCTGGGCCCAATGCAGGCTCCAGCGGATCGAAAAGGACTCGCAGATTCAGGGTCTGCAAGCGAACTCGCAGCTATACCGATTGCTCGCGCCAATGGGGTTGACGGGGCAACCGTTGATGCGCCTGCCGCGTATGTGACACTCTTCGATGGCGATGAGCGATTAGGATCGTATCTGTTCTCTGTGTATCTCGAACAGCCTCAGGCTGTGGTTGTTGATGGTAAAACCTACTGGATGACCCTACGATTTGAAAGAACCTACAAGCCCTATTCAGTCTATCTTGAAGATTTTAAGCATGATTTATTCACCGGCACCCAGATGGCACGCAACTTTTCGAGCGATGTTCGATTGGTGGATACCGGCCGCAATGTCGATCGTGAAGTGTTGATCTATATGAATCATCCGATGCGTCACGCTGGCGAAACTTTTTATCAAGCATCATACTTGAGAGGTGATGCGGGAACTGTGCTCCAAGTCGTACAGAATCCTGGATGGCTCATTCCTTATGTATCGTGTTCTTTGGTCACGCTTGGAATGCTCTTGCACTTTGGGATTCGGTTGATGCCGTCGAAAGGGAGGCGATCTTCATGAAACATATCCAACAGTTTATGCCTTGGGTAGTTCTTGTCTTCGCATTGCTTTATGCGGGGCAAAAAATTGCTTCACCGGAACATATCGAGAGCCAGTTCAATCTTGATACCTTCCGTGAGCTCCCGGTCTCGGCCAGTGGTCGAACTAAGCCGATTGATACGGTTGCACGCAATAGCCTGATGAACATCAGCGGGCGACAGAGCATCCAACTCGACGATGGGAAAATGAGCGCGATCGAATGGTACATCGAGTTGATTACCGATCCTCGGAAATCTGTCAACCGTGAAGTGTTCCGCATCGATCATCCAGGAGTTCTCTCCTTACTCAAACTCGATTCTGAGAAACGAACACGATTTGCATTTGAAGAGCTCCGTGATAATCTTCAAGAGATCAACTCACAGGCCGGCAAGGCCTTTGAGGTCAAAGCAAAGAAACGAGACCCTTTCCAACAGGCAATCTTAGTTCTCAATCAGCGTTTGATGCTTTTCAGTCAGCTCTCACAGCTCGATAGTCCATATCTCGTGCCGCCGATGAGTTCGAGTGGAGATTGGCAATCGCTCGTTCGTGTACTCGATGAGAATCCGAGCGATCCCAATGGGCGTTCTATGCTCATTATCCTTCAAGCGTACAATGGCGGCGACGCTGTAGCGTTTAACGCCGGGCTCGATCAGTTCGTCAAAACTATCGATTCAGCTCATTCATATGTAGCGACCAAATCCAGATACGAAGTCATCTTTAACCAAGTCCAGCCCTTCATCACCGCCTCGGCGTTGTATGTGATGGCGTTCCTCTTTGGTTGTTTCGGGCTGCTGACAAGCCAGCTCCCTAAGCAGGATTGGTCGAAGTCTCTCTTCCGATCCATGACCGCGATTATTGTCGTTGCATTTATAGTGCATACGGTCGGGATCGCGAGTCGAGTGTATCTCCAAGGGCGACCACCGATTACAAATCTGTATTCATCAGCCGTGTTCATCGGCTGGTTCAGCGTCATCATCGGGTTCATCTTGGATCGCCAAATGAAGATTGGGATCGGCGGCATCATGGCTTCGGTCATTGGGTTCGGCACACTCATCGTCGCGCACAACCTTGGCAACTCGGGTGACACGATGGAGATGATGCAGGCGGTGCTCGATTCAAACTTCTGGCTCGCCACCCATGTCGTTGTCGTCACAATTGGATACTCCGCGACTTTCTTTGCTGGGTTCCTTGCCATCGCTTATGTGCTTCTTGGTGTGCTGACCCCAACACTCGATAGCGAGCGGGGCAAATCTATGATCAAAATGATCTATGGCGTCATTTGTTTCGCGACCATTACCAGTTTCGTAGGGACAGTCCTCGGCGGCATTTGGGCCGACCAATCGTGGGGGCGCTTCTGGGGATGGGATGCGAAGGAGAACGGAGCCGCACTGATTGTGCTCTGGAATTTATTGATTC
>JAESSR010000053.1 GCA_016764015.1 Phycisphaerales bacterium | reverse complement strand
GCCGGGTTCTGTTATTGTACATTATGGACTGAAAACAAAGACCCGGTTCGGCGAACCGGGCCACCGCAGATCAAAACTTCGGAGTCGTCAGATACGATCTAAGCCGTGAATCTAATATCCGCAGCACTCTTTTCGGACGCATATTGCCAGAATGGCAAAGCTACATGATCCACCCCAGTCGGCCGCTTTGAAAATCGGTGCTGGTCTATCGAATCGGATCGACTTTGATCGTGTTCTATCCGATATTCCATCTATGGAAGCGTGGAACGAACTGGTGAAATCTATGAACGGGGCGATCGACGACCCGAGCCATACCATCATCCTCGGCTGTGCCATCGGATTCGTGCTCGTACTCTGGATTCACTGGAAAATCGGCAAATGGGTGTTTCACAAGCTCGAAACCCCGAAACAGGGTAAATAATACAAAGAGTATATTTTCTTGCAACAAAGCCCGCCCGAGTGCGGATCACTTGATGCGCCATCGTTTTATCTGAAATATTACCTTGCTCTGCCAAGCCCGTTTCGGATACAGTGATGTCGTCGGGGACGATTTATATTCTTATATTCATGAAATGAAGGAAATCAGAATGAAGCATCAAAGCAATCGTTCCGCTGTGACCACCCGCCCCGGCTTTAGCATGATCGAATGCGTTGCCATCGTCCTTGTCCTCTCCATGATCGGCATGACGGTCGGCCCAACACTTCAATCCGTCCGATCCAATGCCAGAGGCTCAGCGAGCGCTGCGAATCTCCAGCGGATCGGACAAGCCGCAGGTTCTTACGGCTTCTTCAACAATGGACGCATGTTTAGTTATTCATGGCGCGCATATGAGTTATACTTGATGCCCGATGGAAAACGGAGACTACGCAGTTCTGATCAAGAAGCATCGGCACTTCAAAATCAAGAAATTTTACAAAGACGAACCGGACGGATTTCGGGCGATAACTTTATTCGAAACTTCTCAGCTCGTATCCCACAGAAAAGGTTCAATCATTTGATTCTGATTGATTTTCTGGATGAATCGCTCGAGACAACCAAATACATCGACCCCGCAGATGCGCTCGCCCTTTCGTGGCATGCGAATCCGCTTGAGTTTCTTGAGGAAGACAACACTTTGCCATACGGCTCAGATATCGATGCTGATGGATACGAACCCGAAGGCGACTGGGGAACATTCGCCATCCAGCAGCGTTGGGCATTTGCTTCAACTTATCAAACAGTGCCTTCATCATGGCAGTTTGATTTTCCTCTCCCGCGCTATCGACCAGTTGAATCAACGCCGCATCTTTTTAACAGCGGCAATTCAATAAACTTACACACTGGGCGCAACATTACCGAAGTCGCTTTCCCATCTCAAAAAGTCTGGATATTCGAAGAGTTCGATCGCGACCAAGCATCATCGCCATACTTCGCCTACGACCACGCCCGCACCGAGAAACTCATGTTTGATGGCTCAGTCAACAGTTGGGCATCGGGCGATGCCAACCCATCGGTCGTGCCAGAAGAAGGTCTGCGTCCCTGGAAACAAACCTATGTGCCATTGCACCAGTTCCCGCTTCCGATGGGTGGGCTCGGCGATACAACACTCATTAGCCAACGCTTCCGCTGGACCTTCCGCGGACTCGCCGGTGTCGATTATGGACCTGCCCAACCAAACACCGGGCCACGCACCAAGAACCCATAATTGGCGCCAGCTATCCGTGTGTATAAAAAATCTGAATGCAAAGAAAATCATTGAAAGGTCTCAACATGAACCAACGCATGAATCACACCACCCGCCCCGGCTTTAGCATGATCGAATGCAGCGCACTCGTTCTCGTGCTCTCAATGATCGGCATGACCATGGGCCCAACGCTCAATCAGATGCGCGCCCAAGCCCGAGGCACGATCAGCGCAGCCAACCTCGAACAAATCGGGGTCGGCGGCGCGATGTACGCTGCGAGCAACAACGGACGATTGTTTAGCTACTCTTGGGAAGCGGGCGTTGCCTACACCATGCCCAACGGGCAGGTTCGCACGGCAGCAGATGATCAGGACGCCGCATCACGCCAGAATCAAGAAATCCTTCAGCGAATGACCGGTCGGTTTGGGTCTGGTGGCAACCGAATCCTTAATGCAACCGGGCGCATTCCTCACCGTCGATACAACCACCTTGTGCTGATGGATTTTCTCGGATTATCACCCGATACTGAGCTATTCCTCGATCCATCCGATGCGAGTTTGATCTCTTGGCACAACAACCCACTCGAATATCAAGAAGACAACAACTCGCTTCCGTATGGAAATGGCCCTGTGGGAGATGGTGAATACGATGACGACGGGTTATGGCCGAGTATTCAGATCAAGCAACGCTGGACCTTTGGGTCGAGCTACACGAGCACGATTTCTGCCTGGCAGCCAGACTTTGGTGTCCGATACATCCCGATTATCAGCACGCCTCATTTATTTACAGTGAGCGTTGGCGGTAATGTGCCACTCGCCCAAGGACGCAATATGAGCGAAGTGCTCGCACCATCGCATAAGGTTTGGCTCTTTGAAGAGTTCGATCGCGAAGCAGCGGGGGATCCGTACTTTGGATACGACCACGCCCGCCCTGAAAAGCTGATGTTCGATGGCTCGGTCAACCGCTGGCGCTCCGGCGATGCCCATTTCGCGGTCGTGCCTGAGATCGACGCAGTTGAACCCTGGACACAAATATACTTGCCTCTGCATCAGTTCCCGATCCCGCTCGGCGGGTTGTTCGATAACACACGCATCGGGCAATATTACCGATGGACCAATAATGGGCTCGGAGGGATCGATTACTCCCCTGCGATGGCGCCTAGGAGCCCAAGGGCTCGATAAAGCGATCCTCTATAAGGGGATCAAGGGTGTTTGAGTTTGGCAAAATCTGTCCCGGCGTGCTAGAGTACACCCGGGACTTTATCTATCAGGAGAAGTACAGATGAAATCAATCGTAGCTGGTGTATTGGTATTGACAGGCTTAGTGATCGCAGCGTTCGCGGTTCAGCCAGAAGCCGTAGAAAACACAAAGAATGACGCAATGAATAACACAAAGCAAACAGAGCCCGCGCCAACAGACGGTGCCGAAAAAGCTTCCAGGACGGACCAACAAGAGGAGAAGTTCGTGTACTTTCAAATGACCACCTCGCTCGGCGAGATCTACCTAGAACTCGATAACGAACATGCCCCTATTTCGACAGCCAACTTTCTGAGTTATGTTGAGGATAGCTATTACGATGGAACCATCTTCCATCGTGTGATACCTACTTTCATGATTCAGGGCGGCGGGTTCACCGAGGACATGAAGCAAAAGAAAACAAAGGATCCAATCCAGAACGAATGGACCAACGGGCTCAAAAATACCCGAGGCACAATCGCGATGGCAAGGACCAGCGTTCCTGATTCGGCGACCTCGCAGTTCTTTATCAATGTGACAGACAACGGATCCCTCGACCAGCCCCGCGGCGGCGCTGCATACGCGGTCTTCGGGCGCGTGGTCAAAGGCATGGATACAGTCGATAAAATTCGTGCAGTAGCCACCCGCACCAAAAGAGGCATGGGCGATGTACCCATCGAGACAGTGATGATCGAAAAGGTGATCGTCCTGACCGCTGAGAAGGCAACCGAACTCGGTTTAGCCGAAGCTGAAGGCTAAACAACTCAGTTTCAATGCAATCAACTCGATAATCGACCGTTGTCCTTTCGGACAGCGGTTTTTTTATATGGATTATTTGCTCAGAGCAATTCATCGATAAACGGGCATATTCCTGACAGGGAAGGTCCGAGAACGCGTCTGATTATGTGAAGGCTGAACATAGCCGATGAAACTGGAGCGGAACGAATCCGAATGACGAAGTGGGTCTATCAAGATATGAATATTTGACGAAATGGGGACACATGAGTACGACCTACACAGAGACAAACACACAAGAGTTCAATCCATACGAGATTGAGGAGCCTGAGAGCATCAGGCTTGTTGAAGAGATCGATGAACAAGAACGCGAAGAATCTGCGCGATCACTCGAATCGCTCACCGAATCACCTGCTGCGGATCAAGCTGAATCTATACCGATGATGTCGGTGGTCGATCGTGATCTCGGACTCGCAGAGCATCAATCACCATCCAAGCAATCCAAGCAGGGTCGATATTCCTGCCCATGCTGCCAGCAAGGTGCCACGCGTGTGATGCGTGTGCGTATCGCACACCACCGAATCGGCAAACCCCGCTGGATGGCGATGTGTGCTGTGTGTGCAGCTTCAATGCTCGCCCGCATCCCAGGCACCATCGTCGGCGGCATGGTCCGCCCATCACGCCGCCGCCGACCGATCGGCACCCAAGCCGCCGGAGCTACTCGCCAGGAGAGCCAGCACGGGTTTCGTCCCAAGCGAGATATACGATACCGTCGGGCTGGGTGAATGGATCGAATAATCTAGATCGATACAACCGATGCGATGGCATCGGCTTTCTTTGGATGATGATCTGGGTGCCCTGCTTACGCGCAGCTTAAGCAGGTTCTTCGCTCTGTTCGATATCTCCCGATCCTGCTTAAACTCGATGAAGACATCGGGCGTAAGCAGGGCACCCGGCGTCGGTTTTTTGGGCTGAACTTATAATTCATGGAACATGCACTGGGCAGATGTAGTAGAGTATTAGGTGCAGATTTGATATTGATCTCGAAGTTGAAAGAGGTTGAAGATGAAGCGATATATATTGGCGGCGAGTTTGTTGTTCTGTGGCGTGGTTCAGGCGCAGCCGGAGAAGGTGATTGTGCATCAGGATGGGGTTGTGGAGATCGTTCTGCATGACCCGCCTCTCAGTGCGGTTGAGGCGGCAGCGATTGTGCGAGTCCCTGTTTATACTGAACGAGAGGATGGGAGTATGGCTCCTGGGTCGTATTACACGGGGTTTAATCAGAATGGGTCTCATTCACATGTTTATCCCAAGTTAATCGAGAAGAAGCCTGACGGCACATGGGAACTTGAAATCACCGCGTGGTTAGTTCATGGAGACGGGGCAAAGATCGAGAATCGATACATACCGTGGTCTGATTTTGCGTACATTTATGACCCATCGCGCAGAGTAGCTCGGCAAGATGACCGTGCCACCTTTGTCTTCGGATCGTATCTTCCTGTCGGGGTTCCAGACATGGCGGCGAAGGTGATTGTGCATCAGGATGGGGATGTTGAGATTGTTCTGTGTGATCCATCTCTGAATACGGATGAGGCCGCCGCAATTGATTCTGTTCCGGTGTTTACCGAACTTGAGGATTGGGGTATTCTGGCACATTGGCAGGTCAGATTTCGCGGAAGTAGATAGAGGTAATCGTCTTGTTGAATCAGACAAGTCTGGAGTCGAGGCACCCGCTCCTACATGTCTTTGGATTTTGGTTGATGTTGAGATCGCGGAGGAGTCGGAGACGACACCTCCACGGCACCCGGCTGAGTTTTGGACCCTACGACCTACCCGTCAGAATATATTTATGCCGGAAATCCGCGTGGCGTACCAGAAAGTACCTGAGGGACAAAATTAAAGATCACCTCTCCAACATGATCGGGACTGACTTGTATTTTGATGATTATCTTCACATGATCATCATCAACCGGAGCTGCCGAAATGAAATAATCCGTTATCAGATGCACTGCACCATAGTCGCCATATTGATCGAAATCAGCGCGAGACGAACTTACATCCGTGTCCATTTCTAAAACCGGAAAATGCCCAAGTATGTCAATACCCGGGCTATTATTCACAAACATTTCTACTGAGAGCAATTTTACATGTGAAACATCAGGAGTCAATGAATAAAGCCCCATACTAATTTTAAATGGGGGCTCCCCACTATACCTTTTTTGATTCGTCGCTATCAGACCCATATTGATGAACACTTCGCCTATTACCCGGGAACTGTACTGCGGATGCCCCGCTTGGCTGACAGTTAATTGAAGAGCCTTTGTATACCGCTGCACCACTGGATCACCCCCCTTGGCAGTGCAAGATGCCATGACAATCATTATATAGAATACTATTCCTATGTGCAAAGCATGTTTTATCATCGCAAATCCTTCACTGTATTTTGATAAGTTGCCAAGCTGTCTCATGCCGGGTGCCCCGACTCGTCGTCTTGGGCGCAGTCGGGTCTTTGAATATCCATTGTATCGCCAACCCGACTGCGCCGCTTCGCTTCGCGTCGGGGCACCCAAAACGGGTTAAGTCGTGTTTTGTGGCTCGTTTTCCATATAAGTACACGCTCTTTTCG
>JAESSR010000052.1 GCA_016764015.1 Phycisphaerales bacterium | reverse complement strand
GGGGCTGCGATGCTCGATCAATACGGGCAGGCGGTTTCGCATTGGCGCTTGAGCAATCTTCCGACACAAGAAGATTCGACAACACTCAATACACAGCTCGAAGCGATCAGGTCCGCTTTCTTTGGGTATGTGCCAGGACCTGTCTTGGTGACGCCTTGGGCGATTGATCGTCCGATCGAGCAAGCCGTCACATTGCCCAATCGTGAGATGCTGATTGTCGATAACGCAACGACCGATGAGCGAGCGATGGAACTTATCGTTGAGGATTGGTTGAAAGCGATAGAGAATACAGATTCAAACACACCCGAGAATCACACCGCGTTGGCGATGGTGCTCGGGCCGGCACTCGATATGCAAGGGGCTTCGAGTGTCGAAGCGTGGTCGTCGATCGGCAGATTGGCCCGCAAGGCGATCTCATTTTGGTGGGCTGCGAGTTCGACAGGATTGGGGAACGAATCATTTAATCTTGAGCTCAGAGATGCATGGCAGATATCGCCGGGCAAACGCGGGCAGGTCATGCCGGCTCCAGAGATTGTGGTCTGGCGTACACTCGCGACACATCTTGGTGGTCGTACTGCTATTGAGGAACTCGATCTCATGCCCGGCGTACGGATGCTCCTTGCTGGTCCAAAGCCCAGTGGATACGGGGACAATGAGCACGATGAGTCGGGCATCCTTGTGCTCTGGCTTGATGATCCGAGTATTGATAATCGGGTGCTGAGCATCCCGTTGTCGATGAGCCGCGTGACGCAAATCGATGTGTTCAATAATCAAACGAACTTGCCTCTTGAATACATTGGTGATCTTAATTTGCCCGTCCATCGGATCACCATCGGGCGTTCGCCGATTATTGTCACCGAGGTCAATACCGATCTGGTTCGGTTTCTAAGTGCGATCGAACTCACGCCCAACACGCTTCAATCCAGGTCCGGAATCCACAAGCACGCTCTGGTGCTCACAAACCCGTGGGGGGCAACAATCCGCGGGCGGGTGTACATCGTCGAGCCCGGTGGGTACACCAGTGAATCCAATGCCATCGATCGATCTTGGGAGATCACCCCAAGGGTAGTGCCCTTCGTGCTCGATGCGTACGAGTCCAGAGAGATGCCAATTGATATCGCATTCTCGCTCGGCGAGATCGCAGGCGATAAAAAACTCACCTTCGATGTCGAACTTCAAGCGGACGCAGATTACCCATTGATGCGTATCGAGCGTTCCATTGAACTCAAGCTCGACGGGGTCGAGATGCAGCTCACCGCTCGGCGAGGGCACGACGGCATCACGGTCGTAGCGGTTGCGGTGACCAACAAGTTTGATACAACTCAGAACTTTGAACTCATCGCTATTCCGCCCAATGAGTCGCGTCTGAGGCGAGCAATCAACAGCATCAAACCCGGGCAACGAGTTGTTCGGGAGTTCGCATTTAGAAAGACAAACCCTGGCGATCAGGTCATCGTCACCCTCTTGGTTCCCAAGTCCTCAACGAGAATCAACAAGGTTGTTCGGGTGCCGTGATCGGTCAGATACCTGTTTGGAACACTATTTAAAGCGGTTTAGTGCCTACTCGGACTGAGATATATCGCCAGATCGCATGATTTGCGAATAAAACAACTGTCTATTGCGTATATGATGGTGTAGAGAAATCACATGCCCAGACCAAAGTCATTCGATCCCGATACCGTCCTCGCCAAGGCGATGGGTGTCTTTTGGGAAAAAGGATTCGACGCCGCGAGCATCTCTGATCTCACCGATGCGATGGGAATAAACCGATTTTCGCTCTATGACACCTTTGGTGACAAGCACGAACTCTATCTTAAAACCCTCGATGCCTATGACCGAATCGTGATGCTGCCTTTCATCGATAGACTTGAGGCTATCAGTTCGCTCGAAGACCTCGAAGCCTATTTCACGATGATTATTGATTTTCAGCACTCTGGCGAGACGAGCTTGTGCTGCATGATGCACAAGGCAGCGATCACCCAGGCAGCATGCGATCAGGCAACAAAGGATCGGGTGGAGTGCGTCCGAAACCGGGTTCACGCCGCGATGTGTCATGCCCTTGAACGCATCAATAAGGCAGGCGAACTCAAAGCCAATATCAATATCAACGATGCGGGCTGGATGCTCAAAATCGCCCTCGCCGGCTTGGCGACCCACGCGACCTGCCCGATCCCCGCTTGTGATGCGAAGGCTGCTTTTTGCCTCCTCATTGATTCTCTCCGGGCTTAACCGCTCCTAAATACGCCTTCAATCATCAAAAACACGCAAATTGAAATAACTAACCAAATAGTTTGATATTTTCGGATTGTTTCGGAACAATCAGTTGGGTATGTGCGTTTGCTCATTTGAACAGACCACAACTCATCGATGATGAGTATCTAAACCAGCCACGAAAGGAAACCACAGAATGATCAACGGCTACACACTTACCGATCCGTCAAACGCAAACGACAACCAGCAGGCGATTTTTGAGCAAGCAACGCAAGGCTTTGGGTTCGTGCCCAATATTGTGAATGCTTTTTCAGAATCCCCGACCCTCGCATCCGCCATGCTCGCCCTCTACCAAAAGTTTGATGGCACATCATTCGATACCATCGAATCGCATGTCATTCTCCAAACGATCAATGTAATCAACCAGTGCCACTACTGTGTTCCTGCACATTCAACCATCGCACGCAATGGTGGTGTTGATGAAGCTCTCGACAACGCACTCCGCAACGCCCAGCGGCTCAGCGACTCTAAGCTCGAAGCGCTCCGCCAGTTCACAACGCAAATGGTCGAACAGCGCGGTCACCTTTCCGATGAACAGTTCAACGCATTCATCAACGCCGGGTACACCAGGCAGTCCGCGCTCGATGTCGTCTTTTTCATTACGGTCAAGACCTTGACGAACTACGGCAACCACATCACAGGCACCGACATCGACGAGGTATTCCAGCCTCTTGAATGGACACCGGAATCAGCAACCGTTTAACCAATACGAATAGTTACGAAAAGGAATCACATTATGACACAATCGCTCGAAAATAAAGTCGCCATCATCACCGGAGCATCCTCAGGCATCGGCGAAACCACCGCCATCGCATTCGCCAAAGCCGGAGCGTCGGTTGTACTCGGCGCTCGCCGACAAGACAAGGGTGAAGCCGTCGCCCAACGCATCCGTGATAACGGCGGCAAAGCAATCTTCCTGAAAACCGATGTGACGGACCAAACCCAAGCCCAAGCACTCGTCGATCTCGCGGTTAGTGAGTTCGGCGGCTTAGACATCGCGTTCAACAACGCCGGAACCGATGGGCAATCAGGGCACATCGTCGATATTGATAATGAGGCGTACGACACGATCTTTGATACCAATGTCAAAGGCGTTTGGAATGCGCTCCGTGCCCAGATCCCCGCGCTCCGCAAACGCGGGGGCGGCTCGATCATCAACACCAGCTCCGTTCTTGGTAAACGCGGCGTCGCGGGCATGAGCACCTATGTCGCGTCTAAGTTTGCGGTGGAAGGGCTCACCAAGTCGGTCGCACTCGAAGTTGCCAAAGACAACATTCGTGTGAACGCGGTCGCGCCAGGGCCGATCATTACGCCGTTGCTTGAAAATGCAACCGGAGGAAACACCGATGGCTTCAACGGGATCGTTCCACAGGGAAGACCCGGCACAACTGACGAAGTCGCCCCGTCTGTGCTCTTCCTCGCGTCGGAGCAGGCTAGCTACATCACCGGGCATTCCATTACCGTCGGCGGTGGTGCCACGGCAGGCTTTGTGACGGGCTGATTTTGAATCCCTCCGTCTTGGCGGGTGTGTACATCCGGTGATACCTTTCCCTCAGGCATTATCCCTCCGTCAAGGCGTTTTTATAGACATCCGTTTCCTCTCGAACCACCCAGGCGCGTTGCCTGGGTGGTTCATTTTGATCATCACCCTCGATTTCATCCAGTTCGTATTCCTCATTCGCCTCTCTCTCTTGCCTCCTCAACCGCCCTGGCGGGGGAGGTGTCTGCGTTTTCGCAGAGGGAGGGGGTCTTCATAGTTCAAATCTATCCATATTTCAAGAAACATTGAAAACACAATAAACACATACTACACTCAAGCATGACCCAACAACAACTCCACTGCGTCACGGGCGCCCTCGGCTACACCGGCAAAGCCCTCGCCGAGCAGCTCCTTGCCAACAACATCCGCGTCCGCACCCTGACGAACTCTCCAAACCGCCACAACCCATTCGGCGACCAACTCGATATCCATCCCCTCGCCTTCGACGACCCCGCCCAGCTCGTTGAATCCCTCCGCGGCGTCCAAGTCCTCTACAACACTTATTGGGTCCGTTTCAATCACAAACTTTTCACCTTCGACCAAGCCGTGACCAACACCAAAGCCCTCTTCGCTGCTGCCAAAGACGCAGGCGTTGAAAAAATCGTCCATGTCTCGATCCTCCACGCCGACCAAGCCGACGATCTGGGATACTACAAGGGCAAGCACGAGCTCGAAGACGAGCTCAAAGCACTCGGTCTTCCCTTCACAATCGTCCGCCCAGGCGTCCTCTTTGGGCGAGGCGATATCCTCGTCAACAACATCGCGTGGACCCTCCGCCGACTCCCATTCTTTGGCACCTTCGGACGCGGTGACTACAAACTTCGCCCGCTCCATGTCGATGACATGGCAACCCTCATGCTCAACGCCGCCAATGATTCAGAATCCAAAACAATCGATGCTGTCGGCCCAGAGTCGTATTCCTACAAAGAACTCGTCGAACTCATCGGAGCCACCGCCGGCATCTCCAAGCCGGTTCTCCCTGTGCCCCCAGCCTTCGGGTACCTCGTCTCCAAACTGGTCAATCGTGCGGTTGACGATGTTGTCATCACCCGTGAAGAAATCTCGGGGCTCATGCGAGGCATTCTCGACTCCGATGCCCCCGATGCCGGATCAATCAAGCTCTCCGAATATATCGAACAACATAAAGACACCCTCGGCATTCGCTACGCCAACGAAATCAAACGACGCACCGATCGTTTATCGTCATACGATCGGATATGACTTGGTCAATCTGTTGATGCTGTCGATGGCGGTTTTCGCCGGAATGAATGTACCAAGAAGCCGGCAATTTGGACAGATTTTGGATTGGCTTCCTCACTTTTTTGCCAACGCACTACATCCACTCACTCAATGCCCCTATTGTGCCGACCTAATCCTGTAAACCCAGAACAACAGATCCCCAAATCGAGGTAGATAATGACCGGCAAACTGAAAATCGCACTCGCACCCGGAGATGGCATCGGCCCTGAAATCACACAGGCTTGTTTGGCCATATTTCAGGCTGCTGGTGTGCTCGATCAGGTCGAGTTTGTCGATGTCGATATGGGGCGCAAGGTTTTTAACGACGGCGATACCCGCGGGATGACCGACGAGGCCGTCGAGACGATCGAAGAGACCGGGATCTTGTACAAAGGTCCGATGGGGACACCGATCGGTGGGGGTGGAAAATCAATCAATGTGACGCTCCGAAAAACATTCGGCGCCTTTGCCAACCTGCGTCATTTTCAGACGCTCCCAGGTGTTGAAACAGTGTACTCTCGCGCAGGTGTGCCGGTCGATTTTTATGTGGTTCGTGAAAATGTAGAAGACACCTACGGCGGGATCGAACATCGGCTCACCCCCGATGCCTACACCGCCAAACGGATCATCACCACCCCAGGGTGCGATCAGATCAATCGGTTCGCCTTTGAAACCGCAACCGCATTCGGGATCGACAAGGTGACCTGTGGGCACAAAGCCAACATCATGAAGATGACCGATGGCACATTCCTCGATCGTTTCAAGTTCATCTCCCAAGACTTTCCGCAGATCGAAACAGAAGATGTCATCATCGACGCGCTGTGCATGAACCTTGTGCTCCGTCCAGATAAGTACAAGATGATCGTGCTGACCAACCTGCAAGGCGACATTGTTTCTGACTTGGCCGCGGGGCTCGTTGGTGGTTTGGGCTTTGCCCCATCGGCCAACATCGGGGATCAGATCAGCATCTTCGAAGCAGTCCACGGCACAGCCCCAGATATTGCTGGGCAAGACCTCGCCAACCCAACAAGTTTGCTGCTTTCAGGTGTGATTATGCTCCGTCATATCGGGATGCGCAAATCCGCTGCGATTATCGAAAATTCGCTGTTGTATACGCTTGAATCGGGTGTGCATACCGGCGATGTGAAGGGCGATGGCGAGCCTGTAGGCACCAAGGCATTCGCGGCTGCAATCGCTGCCAATTTGGGCAAGAATCCTGAAACCATCGAAGGATGTACTGTTCCAGCAAGCGACGAGCTTTCGCACACGCCTCCGGTTCGTCCGAGTGTGAACCTGATGATGACCACGCATGAGCAGGTAGAGACAACCGTGTGCGGGGCTGATATCTTCCTTGAAACTACACTGACCCCGCTCGATCTTGCCGCCAAGCTCCAACGCTTGTGTGAAACCACGCCGTTCAAACTCACGGTAATTTCAAACCGAGGCACACAGGTCTGGCCGACCGGCTCGCCGTATACCGAACTCGTCAACGAATGCTGTGCCCGCTTTGAACTTAAAGAAGGCACCGTGATCGGGCAGGGCCCAACGGTTCATCTGCTTGCAAAGATCGCTGAGAAGTTCACCGTGACGGAGTTCATCCCCATCCGGATGTACGACGGCGTGCCCGGTTTCTCATTGGCGCAGGGCCAATAAACTCAATGGGTTGAGATCATTCCGGGCATTGATTTGAAAACGCATTGATAAACGCGGCGACATCGAAGAAGTTCACTTCGCCATCATCATTGAAATCCGCCGGGCATGGGCTGGTGAGTTGTGGGAAGGTGTACACCGTCCCCGAGTTATTGCCCTGATTATCGCTTTGGTACGCGCCAGCGACCATGACTCCGTTGTCGATGGCGATTGAGCCACCAAATACATCTTGGGAAGAGCCATCGGTCGCGATCATCTTGAACATCTGCTCGCCGGTAGACGCATCGAAGACATAGGCAGCCCCAGAATCTGCTCCATTGAACCCATCTTTCCATGCGCCGACTGCAACAATCCCGCCATCGATATCGATCGAGCTTCCGAAGTTCTCAAACTGGTCTGAATCATTGGCAACGAGTTTGGTGAGCAGCTCGCCGGTAGCGATATCAAAGAGGTACGCGGCGCCCGCGTTTTGGGCACTGCCGCTGTCAAAGCGAGCACCGACAGCCAATGTGCCGTTGTCTATCGCGATCGCGCCACCAAAGAATGCCAATGATTGTCCATCGGTTGGGATCAACTTGGATCGTTCAAAGCCTGTGATCGCATCGAAAATATACACCGAGCCGGACTGTGATCCGTTGTCATCGTCATTGGGAACCCCGACAACCACGGTACCACCTTGTGTTGCAACACTGAGCCCGAAGAGATCTTCCGATGAGCCATCGTTGGGAAGCAGCTTGGCAAGCTGGGCGCCTGTTTCGGCATCAAATACATACGCCGATCCAGATCGTACACCGTTGTCGTTGTTGCGAGCCGCCCCGACGACAATGATCCCGTCGTCGATGGCAACAGAGATACCAAAGTTGTCGCCCGCACTCGCATCGCTGGCATGGAGCTTGGAAAGTTGAGCCCCGGTGTTGGCATCGAAGATATAGACTGAACCAGAATCAAATCCATCGTCATCATCAAGGTACGCCCCAACGACGACCAGCCCGTTGTCGGTCGCGACGGAAAATCCAAAGTTGTCTCGTGCTGCGCCGTCGTCAGGGATCAGCCGAGCAAGCTGAGTTCTCGTATGCGCCTGGAACACATAGACCGACCCAGAGTCTGTGCCGTTGACACCATCATGAACGCTTGATACTGCGATTATGTTATCGTTCATTGCAATTGCCCACCCAAACAGATCGTCCGGCGTGCCGTTGCTCGGAAACACTTGGTGTTCTTCAAAAAAAACCTGTGCAGATGCGGTTTGAGCAAAGCTGGCAGTTGAAACGCTTGCGATCAAGATCGTGCGTACCGTTTTTCGATGAAAGTGCATATGGAATCCTCAGCAAGGTTGTTTACTTTGAAGCAGTTTTAATTCTACCAGAAAGTAGTATGTTCGGTGCCTTTATTTTGAACGAACGACAGATTGATGAAATCGAAGAGGTTTTATCTGTTTAGATGCCATGCGGGGGTTTATATCATGCCGAATTCAAGATATAATCGTCCATGATACACCTACACCACCGAGTCGTGTTCATTCTCGTGGCTTTGATAATGCTCATTTCGCCCGCGCGTGGACAGATGTCTACCGATTTGTGGCAGCAAGACATTGACACTCTGGCAGAGAATCTGCTCGCACGCCACCCAAACTTTTACACGAAGCATACGGTCGATGAGTTTGAGGACGCGATTGATCTGCTCAGCGAGCAACTCAATGAACTCGATGATTCACAGATCGTCATGGAACTCTATCGCATCGTCGCGATGGGAGGCGATTCGCACACAAACATCGAGTTCAGCGCCTACGCCAAGAACATGCATCGCTTGCCGATCCAGTGCATCGTGCTCAGCGACGGCGTGTTCATTTCCGCAGCGACCGCGCCAAATAGCGATCTCGTTGGCGCACAAATCCTCAAGTTCGGAGATACCGATGCCCACGCTGCTTTTCAAAGAATCGGCGTGCTCTTTGGATATGAGAACCACTCAAGGCTCATCAATGCGGGCAGCTCATACATCACACTGCTGCCGGCACTCGCTGCAGTCGGATTGGCAGACAATCACCTCGCCAATTCATATCAACTCACAATTAAGGATGATACCGGTGCAGGCGAACGGATTGTCACACTCGATTGTTCGATCCCGAAAAATCGCCCACAGTGGGTGAGCTTTGCGCAGAACTTTGAGAACGGGATGCCCTTGATGTACCGCAAGAGCAATGGTGATTACCAGACCGAGTTTCTTGCCGAATCAAAGACAATGTACCTCGCTTACAACAAGTGTCATGAAGCTGAAGATTTTCCGATGGATTTGCTTATCAAGTTCATTCTCGAAAAATCAGAGGAACAAGACGCTCAGAGGCTCGTGATCGATCTACGCTTCAATGGTGGGGGAGATGAAACGGTGCTCTGGCCGATGATCGATGCGCTCAAAGAGTCCCAGCGATTCAATGAGCCCGGCGACATCATCACGCTCATTTCACGGTATACATTTAGCTCCGCGATGAGCAACGCGCACCAACTCAGAGACCGCGCAGGAGCCGTGCTCATCGGCGAACCCACCGGCGGCAAGCCCAACCACTTCGGGCAACTCAACTCCTTCATTCTGCCCAACTCAAAGCTCACTGTCTCGCACTCGACCAAGTGGTTCGAGAAAGTCGATGGCGACCCGGACGCGGTGTATCCAGATGTTCTTATTGAGCTTGATTCAAAGGCTTTCTTTGCCGGAACCGACCCGGTGCTCGATGCAGCACTCAGCTATCAGCCGGAGTAAAGCCGTCAGTCGGTTCTGGTCTGATGATTGTGGTATACTCCATCAACACCATTGGAGTTCCTCATGCAAACAACCGGTCAACCATCCAATCAACCAACTGATCCAGCCTCTGTCCTTATCGCCCACGATCGCTGGGCCAACGAGCGCCTCTACGCCGCCTGCCAAGCACTCACCGCTGAACTGTTCAACCAACCCTTCGAAATGGGCACCGGCTCATTGTCCTCCAACCTTCTCCACAATCTCGGCGCCATGCATGGCTGGACCGATGTCCTCAACCAAACTCCAAGCCGACCACGCCTCGAAGAACAAAGTTGCACCCTCGGGCAAATCATTGAACTCCACGACCCAACATCATCAGCCTTCGAGCAAGCCGCCCTCGCAAAGCCATTCGACACCGTCATCACCCGCGAGCGAGGCGATCAAACCTACACCTTCACCGCCGGCGGCATCCTGACCCATGTCATGACCCACTCGATGCACCACCGCGCCCAATGCTACAACATGCTCCGCCAACTCGGAATCAAAGACCAACCCATGTCCTCCATCATGGAATGGATGATCACGACACATGGCTAAACCACCCAAACCCAAATCTATCCTCAAGCGCATTACTCGCACACTTCGCTGGACACTCATCGTCCTCCTCCTCGCGCTCCTCGGTGTCCGATTCTCAGGAGCCGCCGAGCAACTCGCCTACTTCCCTTCCCGCCATCTCATCGTCACCCCAGCCGAGTACGAAGACCTCTGGATCACCACGCCCGACGGCTTAAAACTCCACGCATGGTTCATGCCCGCCAAAAGAATCCCCGAAAATCAACGAGCACCCGCCATCCTCCACGCCCACGGCAACGCCGGCAACATCGCCGACCACGACACCTTCTCAAACTTCCTCACCGACGCCGGGTTCCATGTCCTGCTCTTCGATTACCGCTGCTATGGGCGATCCGATGACACAGGGCCAATCAACCGCAACAAACTCGCCATCGACACCGCCGCTGCGCTCGAAGCACTCTTCAATCACCCGCGCGTAGACCCAACCCGCGTCGGCGTCCTCGGCGTCTCCCTCGGCGGCCCATTCGCACTCAACGCAGCCGCCAACGAACCAAGAGTCCGCGCCATCGCGACCCTCTCAACCTTCTCATCATGGCAAGGTGTCGCCGCCGACATGTCCCCGCTCGGCCCGCTGCTCATGCCATCGGGTCTCGATGCTAAAGACTCAATCAAACACTTGAGCAACCAACCCTACCTCATCATGCACGGCACAAACGACCAAGTCATCAACCCCCGCCACGCGGATATCCTCTACAAGGCCGCTACCGATGCCCAAGTCTCCGTCACCCTAAAAACCTACCCCGGCGACCACAACTCCCTCATCCAAAGAAGCGCCCAAGCCCGTGCCGACCTCATCGAGTTCTTCCAAACACACCTTGAACCATTGCATTCAGTGGGAGATAATGAAACCATGTTTAGGAATCTCACCAATCCGTGACTGCCACCGGATTCTACTCGAAATCGACTGTGGGCGTAAAGCTTTCCCGTTGAACTTGCTCAATCAGGTCTTCTGAAGCTCAAATCAGCGTGATTCAAGCACTCTGACCCGAATCAGCGCGCAGCCACCGCGCACTCCATCACTTCTTTGGCACAGGTTCCAAACATTTCGACCCAAGCCATACACTCCGCTTCAAGTTGCACGCCATCAACATCAGGTACACATCGAATGCGTTTCTTTCCAGGCCGCGGTAGCGCACCCTGCGATACCCAAGCTGGTGCTTTATCATCGCAAACGGATGCTCGACCTTCGATCGGGCCTTGGAAACAAGCACATCCCAGCGATCTTGCCAATCGTATAACTCGGCTTGGCCGCGTTTCCATTTATAGACAATCGCGTCTATCACGCCGCGCTGACGCAACAAGTTGCGTCGATCTTTCGACGAGTACGCGCTGTCGGCGTACACGATTTTTTCTTCACCTTCAACGAGTTCGTCGATGCACTTTGAATCGTGCACCTTGGCCGTCGCCACTTTGTAATCCGTGACCACGCCCGACAGATCGCAGGCGATGTGCGCTTTGTAGCCGTGATGCGTCTTGCCGTGCTTCTTGGTGAAACTCGCGTCTTGATCGCGCGTGTTTTCGCCGCCGTCATTCTTCGAGCCCGTTGATTGCTCGATGATTGTTGCATCGACCATCGTGCCTTCACGGACCAGAAAACCCTGTGAATCAAGGTGTTTGACGACAGATTGGAAGAGGTACTCGTCGAGCTTGGCTTCGCGTAATCGCTTGCGGAACTTGACGAAGGTCGTTTCGTCGGGCGTTGAATCGGTGAACGACAAGCCGACGAACTTGCGGAAGCTGATGCGATCGAGGAGT
>JAESSR010000051.1 GCA_016764015.1 Phycisphaerales bacterium | reverse complement strand
TGGAACATCCGCCACCCCAAACGACGCACCGAGCTGTGCTACAAACATCGCGCCTACATCTTCCTCGATAACCTCCTGGGACTCAACGGCGGCCCAGAACGAATCGATGGCAAACTCATCGTCCGTACCGACCATCGCTACAACCCGTTCCTGATGAAGAAAAACTACCGCGCACCCAATATGTACTCGGGTGATGTGCCCTACTCGTACCTCAGCTTGTACGCCAACGCAGACCTGACCATCTCAAACCGCGTCCATGCCTGTGTGGCCACAGTGGCGTACGGCAACCCCGCGATGCTCTTCACCCGGTCGCCGCGGGCCTACCTGCTCAAACGGCTCGGGCTAGACAAAATAAAAGACGAGCCTCAGCGTGTCGACCTTGGGTTCTTGAGTGATGAGAAAGCCAAGCTCATCGCGTGGCTTGGTGATCGACTCAAAGAAACATTTGGTGATGCGCCATCTCAGCAACAATCAGCAGTGACATCTGGTGAAACCAATGGCTGAAAAGTGTACCCGCGTTGTTATTCTCAACCAGTACTATGTACCCGATGTCGCCTCGACCGGGCATCTGCTTCATGAGCTCGCGGTCGAACTCGCTCAGCTCGGCTTCGAGGTCGAGGTCCTCACCGAGCGACCGAGCTATGGACCGCCAGATACTTGGCAGGATTGCCCGCTCAAAGAAACCGTTGATGGCGTAAAAATCCATCGGCTGAAAGTTGCGCGCTTTGATAAAAACTTCCTTCCTGGGCGAGCATACAACTACCTGACCTTTGTTGTCCCAATGATTCTCTCGGTGCTTTTTACTTCGCGAGAAGACACGGTGTACCTCTATACAACCAACCCGCCATTCCTTGGTGCGATCGGCTGGTTCGTCTCGCTGTTCCGCAGGCACCACTACGTCACGCTGCTCCACGATGCCCACCCGCAGCTTGGAATCTGGGTTGGCACATTCAAGAAGGGCTCGCTCATCGAGCGTGTCTGGATGTCACTCAATCGCCGAAAATACAAACGAACCAAAGAAGCAATCGTGCTATGCAGCGCCGCGAAAAAACTTGTCGCCGAAACTTACCCGATTGAGTCCGAGCATATCCATGTCATCCCCAACTGGGCCGACGGCGAAGACTTGTACCCCAAAGCCAAGGCTGATTCTGTAATCGCCCAAGAGCAAGGGTTTGTTGATGATTTCATCCTGCTCTACTCGGGCAATATGGGATTGTACTACGACTTTGATACGGTACTCGAAGCAACCAAACTGCTCAAAGACGAACCATTCAAGCTCGTCCTTGTTGGCGGTGGCGGCAAGCGATCAGCCATCGAAGCCCATGTCAAAGAACACAACATGACCAATGTTGTCATGCTGCCTTATCAGCCGTTTGAAAAACTCAACGATTCACTCAATGCGTGCGACGCATCACTCGTCACGATCGCTGAGGGCATCGAAGGCATCAGCTTCCCAAGCAAACTTTATACTTCGCTCGCTGTGGGCAAGGCAATCGTCGCGCTCTCTGAAGACTGGTCCGAGCTTCGCCAAATCGTCGAGCACAACAACTGTGGCATCTGGTCTGCACTTGGCGACGCCCAGAGCTTAGCTGACAAACTCAAAGTGCTCATCCACGACAAATCCATGACCCAAACCATGAGCGACAACGCACGAATGGTCTTTGATAAAGGCTACACCCGCCAAGTGTGCGCCGCCAAGTACGCCGAAGTGCTCAAGCTCGCCGACCCGCAGTTCAACGAAGAAGAAACACTCGATCGTCGATCCAAGCTCGCTAAATGGCTTGCCGGCGGCGCTGCGGTGGTTGATATCGAATCAGAAGATAAAGCAGAATCAAAATCTGGAGACCAGGCATGAGCGGCATCGATGATCGAAAACTCAAGCTCGTGTTCGTTACCGAAGATGACCCCTTGTATGTCATCCGATTCTTCGAAGTATTCTTTGATGAATACCCACAAGACCAGATCGAAATCATCGGCGTATCCGTCCAAGAAGCGTTCCATGAACCAAAGTGGAAGACCGCCAAACGAATCTTCAACTTCTATGGGCCGATCGACTTCTTCAAGCTCCTCGCCCGCTATTTCAAGGTCAAAATCCGCGGCGACTCGATCGTCAAACTCGCCCAAGCCAAAGGCTTGCCGATCATCGAGTGCGGCTCGGTTAATGACCCAGACTATATCGCTAAGCTCGAAGCACTCGAGCCCGACATAGTCGCTTCCGTCGCTGCACCAGAAATCTTCAAAAAGGGAGTTCTTGGTGTTCCCAAGCTCGGATGTATCAATATCCACTCGGGTCGGCTCCCAATCTATCGTGGCATGATGCCCAACTTTTGGCAGTTGCTCCATGGCGAAAAACACGCGGTCGTCACTGTACATGAAATGGTCCCCAAGCTCGACGCGGGCGATATCCTGGGCACCATCGAATGGCCTCTCAAAGACAACGACTCACTCGACCGAGTCATCACCGGCACCAAACAAGATGGGGCCCGATTGATGATGGATGTCATCCTCAAAATGAGAGCCGGCGAGGTGCAAGCGACGACGCTGGATATGACTGATAAACAATACTTTCGCTTCCCAGAATCCAAAGATGTCAAAACCTTCCGCAAACGCGGCCACAAAATGATCTAAATAGGTACCAGTCCATGCCCAAGTTCAAAACAACCCAAGCCGCGATGTCGATTGATGTCGAAGACTGGTTCCAGGTCGAAAACCTCAAAGGCATCATTACGCGCGATACCTGGGATGATCGAGACCTGCGTGTCGAGGCCAACACCGACAAAATGCTCGAACTTATGGACAAGCATGATGTCAAATGCACATGCTTCATCCTCGGATGGGTCGCTGAAAAATGCCCTGAGCTCATCAAACGCATCGCCGACGCCGGGCACGAAATCGCTTCGCATGGCTACGGGCACGATCTGATCTACAACCTTTCGCAAGACGAGTTCCGTGAAGACATGAAACGCGGCATCGGCATCGTCGAAGACATCACCGGCGCCAAAATCCGAGGCTACCGCGCCCCGTCATTCTCCATCACCGATTGGTCGATCGACATCCTCCAAGAACTCGGACTCACCTACGACTCCTCCGCATTCCCAACCGTCGCTCACGACCGCTATGGCAAGCTCGAAGGTATGGATTCAGGAACTCCGATCGTCGAAATCCGCCCCGGATTTCATGAGGTCTGTGTCTCGGTTTTGCAAGTTGGAAAAAAGGGAATCCCTTGGGCGGGCGGGGGCTACTTCCGCTTGTTCCCGTACCCATTGTTCAAGTGGGGGGTCAAACGAATCCTCAAATCCGACCAACCTTACATTTTCTATATCCATCCGTGGGAGGTCGATCCAGATCAACCAAAGATGCCCGGGCTAAAACGCTCGCACAAGTTCCGCCACTACAACAACCTTGACAAATGCACCGCTCGCTTCGACAACCTGCTCGGATCATTTCAATGGCGACCGATCGGCGAGTTCCTTGATGAATATCTGGCGGATGCGTCGGACTGATTAGGCTTTTTCTTGTGTCGCAAAGACCATCGCGATCTGCGAGCCGTAGATCGGGTAGTCTGTGATACACCGATATCCTCTGAGCGCTTCTGTCTGATAGTTAAGCTGTGTACACACATCATCGATCATCTGACGGTAGTTGGGCACATGCGATGAGCCGAACCTGTTGATCCCAATGCCAAGATTCTCGATTGATTCGAGCAGATCAAACTGATCGACATCACGGGCGGGGTCATTCACATCTGCTTGTCCATTGATTGTGGTGTCGTAGATCCGAAGCTCGGGGAACGATTGGGCATACAGGTCTTTGTGCACGAGCAAATCAAAGTGTCCACGCCGAGATGGGATGCTGATCTCGCTCGCTGCCCACGCTTTTCGGTTGCGTTCTTTGGGTATATACCGTGGAATCTCAGCTCGGTTCACATCGCAGGTGACAAGATTGATCGAAGATGACACGCCGAATGAATCTTCTTTGAGCAGGTAGTGAATCGTCTCACCCGCCTTCTGGATCTCAAGCTCAGGTGTCGGCGAAGAACTGTACGCATCAAGCACGGTGCTCGATACCCCATCGATCGGCTCGCCAGCGAGTGTGCATGTGGTGCGTTGATCGGGATACTCGACTTGCCGCCTTGAAGTAAACTTCACCTGTACCCCTGGACGCAGACGGTGCAACCCGATCACTGCTTTGATCCAGACGATGTCGATCATTTCGCCATTTTCGCTCGGATACAAAATCGCGGTCTCGGCGTACACATCAACCTGCGCACCCTTGAGTTGGCTCATCGCCCGGAACGCTGCCTGCTTGCGTCGCAGCTCGAACTCGCGCCGAGCCTCTGGAACCCACGCGCTCAAAATCGCTTCGAGCGCACTGCGATCTCCGATCTCTGATCGGATAAGTGATTCATATCGATCGACCGCCGAGTTTGCACTGACCAGATCATCCCGATTCACGCCACACTTCGATGATGCCTTGAGCAAACGACGCATTGGTTCAGGGCCGGGCACACGATGAATCACTGACATTGGATCGGGTGCCCGCATAGCTTTGAGGATTCTTGATGCGAGCACCTTGTCAACCCCAAGTTCTTTGGCGAGTTGTTGCGGGCCGCTATCGCCGCCGGGGATTTGGCTGAGCACACGCACAAACCCATTAAGCAAATCCTCACCCGCAGCGTGAATGCGAACCTCCAAGCTGCCTTTGGATCGAATATCCAAAGGTTCTGATGATTGATCGTTTCTATTTTGAGTAGTTTTTTCCACAGTATTTTAATCCCTTGATACCCGATATTCGTCATAAAACGATGATTTTCATCAACTATACACGATTTCCAACAGAATTGCACACAAATTAAATAGTTTCTCTGAAACTTCCTTGCAACTTCTGTCGAATCTGATATATCTAGATACAAGAGCGGGGAAATCGGGCACGAGAGGCTCATAGACAGACAACCTGAGATACAGCCAAGTATCCAATCCACAATGAACATATTTGAACACAGAAACGAGCAATAATGAAACTCACAGACAAATCAACGACCCGTTTCCCACTCGCACTCATCGCCATCGCATCGAGCACGCTCGCTGCCCAAGACACCACAACCACATTTGATAATGGACTCGAAGGATGGTCGGTCTCTGGACGAGAAACAATCGATGAAGGCGGCGGAAACCCCGGCGAGAACCTCCACGCGATCATGGTCGATGTCTTCGGCGCCGACACACGCAACTCCACCAATGTCAACTTCCTCGGCGACTACAACCGCTTCGGAGGCTCAATCGAACTGAGCATCGACATCAAAGTCAACATGATCGATTTCTTCGGCACCATCGTATCAAGAGAACTCGTCGTCGATCTACGAGACTTCGACAAACCAAACGGATTCACTTGGGCATCCGCTTGGTACTCACTCGGTGTTTTAGACTCAAGAGTCAATAACGAATGGGTCACCTACTCGATCATCATCGAAGACACCACTTCACTCGATCTCCCCGCCGGTTGGCGAGGCTCAGGCGCCGAAGATCCTGATACCTTCGAGCCAATCTTGCCCGAAGGACGGACCTTCGCCAGCGTGCTCGAAAGCATCGATCAGATCACTTTTACCACCTTTGTCCCCGGGTTCTTCTTCGGGTTCACCAACTTTGATATCCAGGTCGACAACATCACCATCCGCGCCATCGGCGAGCCTTGCCTTGCTGATCTCAACAACGATGGCGAACTCAACTTCTTTGATGTCTCGGCATTCCTCGAAGGATTCACACGCCAAGACCCCGCAGTCGACTTCGATGGCAACGGCGAGTTCAACTTCTTCGATGTCTCGGCATTTCTCACCGCATTCGCTGCTGGTTGTCCATAACAAAGTATTTCAATATTATTATTCAAAACATCAACGCCGACCCTTGTGGGTCGGCGTTATTTTCTTCTTTGTCGCTCTCCGAAAATTTAGCTCATTACGGCATCAGCAGGCGGCTGGTGCCATTGAGCATCTTCATTTTTTCCTGATTCAAGATACCATTGAACCATCCGATCAATACCTTCTTTGAGCGGCACCTTGGGCTGGTATCCGACACCGAGCAACTTGTCCGCCTCGAACTTCGTCTCGGTCTTGAACATCTTCTTCACGCGAGCAGTCGAGATCGGCAGGTTCTTTCCTGTGACTTTGATCACCACATCAAAGGGCAAACCGATCAACATTCCGAGTGCGTAAGGCATTGCGGGTGCAGGATTTTTACCGAGACACTTGCTCACCACATTGGATATCTCGGTGCTTGTCAGGTCAGGCTTGTCGATAAAGTTGAATATCTCGAACGCTTCGATCTCACGATTTGGTTTTTCATCGAGCAAGCCTTTGAGGAACAATGTCGCGTGCACAATATTTTCCACATAGCTCAGTGATTTGATGTTTGTACCAGCACCGAACCGTGCATACTTCCCAGAATCAATCTGACGGATCAGTGAATACATGTTCGCGAAGTTGTGTACCCCAAAGGTGACTGTTGGGCGGATGATCAGAGCGTGTCGTCCGTCACCTCGCTCAACCCATGTGTTGAACACTGATTCTCCCTTGAGTTTAGAGCCGCCGTAGGGAGAGTTGGGTGCAGTCGGCGCGGTTTCTTCATGCGGCGTTTGTGCATCGCCGTAGACGGCAACCGTTGAATAAAAAACCAACTCCTTCACGCCTGCCCGATCCATGGCATCGCACACCATCTGCGAACCATATTCATTGACCGAGTAATAAGTGTCATGTTCAATTCCAAAGTCATGATGAGCCGCCGCGAGGTTGACAACCATGTCAACGCCTTCCATCGCACGATCAAGTGCATTGGGATCGCGGATATCACCCTTGGTAAATGCTGACTCAGCGGCTAATCCAGTTGGATCTACAAGGTCAATCGTGGCTACCTCGTGCCCGAGTTCGGCAAGATCGCGATGAAAGTAAGCCCCGATAAATCCAGAGCCGCCTGTTATAAGTATCTTCAAACTTGACCCCTAGCTTTTACAACTCGAGCAATACAGCCCGCCCCCCATGACACTTGATGCAATCATACGATCACAAGCACGCTCGGTTCGCATTCGTTCGATATCTCGGCATTATCCTGCTCTTGATTGCATGAGATTAACTAAAACCCACCAAACATCACCGGCGCGAGTACCACGCATATTACCCCGCACAGAATAGTCAAAGGCCCACCAAACTTGGTGTAATCGAGCCAGCGATAACCACCCGGCCCCATCACCATGAGATTTGTCTGATACCCTATAGGCGTTGAAAACTCGCAGCTTGCAGCCACGGTAATCGCCACAATAAACGGCATCGGGTTGAACTGCTGCTCAACAGCGATCCCGATCGCGATCGGGAACATCAATACCGCAGCCGCGTTATTGGTCATTGATGCGGTGAATACTGTCGTGAGCATGTAGATGGCAGCGAGCAATCCATACGGGCCCATCGACGAGCACGCCGCCACAATCGTGTGTGAAATATCCTCAGCGAGCCCGGTTTTAATCATCGCCTGACCGATCCCGAACGACGCACCGATCACGGTGAGTATCTGGAAATCTACGCCCCGCCTTGCTTGTGGTCCGGTGCAGCACCGTGTGACGACCATCAACCCAGCTGCAAGCATCGCAGCGATCATCGGTTCAAACACACCGAACGAGAGCAGCACCACAAGCAACGCAAGAATCGCGATCGCAGCCCATGCGCGATCGTGACGCAGCGCCGCTGGCGTACCTCGTTCGTTGACGAGATAAAAATCGCCAATAGATCCGAAACGATCCGAAAAACCAGGAGGTGCTTCGAGGAGCAATGTATCACCAGGGCGCAATCGGATATCGCCGAGCTTGCCCGGGATCTGTTGCCCTTGGCGACGCACCGCAACAACCACCGCGCCGTAGCGTGTGCGAATCCCGGACTGGCGGATTGTCATCCCAACAAGCGAAGAGTTGTTCGATACAACCGCTTCAACGATTCGAAGATTTGGACGATAGTCTTTGCTTTGCTCAGCTTGTTCACCATCGAGATGCCCATGAGTTTCAGTGGTAGCGGGCACCAAGCCTTTAATTTGTTGAAGCTCAACAACTGATTCCAACTGCCCAACAAAGACCAATACATCATCCGCCTGAATAACTTCATGAGGCGAAACAGCAACCATCGAATCATCCGCTCGTTCGATGCGCGACAAAAACAACCCGGGCAAGTTCCGCAGATTCGCCTCTTCTACAGTTTTTCCAACAATCGGGCTTGACGGATTCACAAGCAGCGCTGCGTGATAGCCCTGCCCCTGAGTCTCAGCATCTTCGATCGGATCTGTGCGGTCTGGAAGCAACTTGCGTCCAAAAATCAGGATATAGACAATACCAATAATCGCGATCGGCAATCCGACCTTGGCAAGCGTGAACATCCCAAACTTGAGTGCCGGGTTGTCCTCACTCACCGGCCCACCATTGATCGTCACCTGTGCGTCAAAGAGCAGCTTTGAGGTAATCACATTCGTCGAGGTCCCGATGAGCGTACACACGCCTCCAAGAATCGATGCAAACGACAATGGCATAAACAGCTTGCTGGGTGCGATCTTGCATCGACGCGCCACGCCTGCGAGTGTTGGTAAAAACATCGCAACGATTGGTGTGTTGTTGATAAACGCGCTCATCACCGCCACAGGAAGTGTGAGTCGAACTTGTGCGCTCAACTCGTCTTTGGGTCGTCCGATGAGCACCGCCGTGATTCGACTCATCGCGCCGGTTTCTTTCATCGCAGCTGCAACGACATACAGCATCGCGACGGTGATCACGCCTTGATTCGCAAAGCCCTGAATCGCCTCTTGAGGCTCAAGAATCCCAAACACCAACAGCACCAACAGCACACCCATCATAATAATGTCAGGTGCGAACCGACCCATCGCCATCGTGCCCACCATAAGCAAGAGCAAGATGCCGGTCATGATGGGTTCAAAGTGAGTCAATATGTGTCAGTTCTTGTTCTGGAGGTGATTATCAATCATCAAGCCCGATGCCGAGCTCTTTGATTGCCCGAAGCATCAAACCATGAACCCGCGGGGCTGCGCACACAATCCCCTTGTTCTTCTCAAGCCCACGCCCATGAGAAAAATCGAGGTTGTGTCCGAATATATCGGTCACAAACGCCCCGGACTCGCACGCAATACAACACCCAGCAGCATGATCCCAAATCCGCTCGACATATCCCTTGCGGGTCGGCAGCCTCAGATACGCATCGGCCTGTCCACGCGCAACAACTGCGTACTTGCACTGCGAATCGAGTCTCGCAGGCTCACCCGCCTTGCCGAGTCCGTTTGATTCGATCCAGTCCAAAATCCGATCAGTGTCTGACATATTCGTGTGCGCTTGTTCAACCGATCCACACACCGAGATATCCTCAGATTCGATATGATCGAGCCGAGTGATGCGGATGGATTCTGATTCACCATCATCACAACGAGATTCCCAGACCCCCTCCCCTTTGATCGCATAATACAAACACCCTCGGCTATCTCTTTCATCAAACGGCAT